>CANHIS010000170.1 GCA_947460255.1 Bacteroidota bacterium | reverse complement strand
CATTGATATGGTTGCCTTTTCCACCACCGCATTTTTAAAATCGGTCGACACCTTAAAGTCTTTGAATGCTTCGTCTACCGCCTCCGCAGATAATCCCTTCAAGGGTTGAAGCAATTCGATTTCTGCGCATTCTTTCATCTTAGGAAATTGATAGAAAGATTCCTTGCCATCATCCTCACAACGGTAGGTAAAAATCCAACGGATGTTTGATGCACTGCGCCAATCTTCTTCGGGTTCTTCTTTATCGTTGTAGGTGTAAAACCAATCCGATATTTTGAGTTGTGAATACGCGACTTGGGCTTCGTCTAAGCCGTCGATCAAGATGACTAAATTTCTTGAAGTATTGTTTTTCTGAATATTCAAGTGTTCCCCGAGTAAGGCTTGAAATAAGTGAATGACATCGATGTATTTGGATGGTAAACGCGTTAGTTTACGGTCGATGGATTCCTCTGTCCGATCCCAATAAGCGGTTCTTGTTCCTTGAAGAATAAAGTGGTACAACGCTGCATGGAGGCTGTTTTGCATTCCGGCACCGCAAAAATGATAGAGCACTTGCGATTTATTTGCTTTCAACTGCTTAATTACGTCGGCAATTAAGGCTCCTTTACCCATTCCTGCTGGTGACTTTACACACAGTATGTTTTGATCATCACTTTTTGAACAGAAATCAAGAATCACATTTTTCTCTCGATCACGACCCACAAAACACGACTGGTAATACGCAATGCGCTCGCTGTGGTCAAACACTTGTCCGGCGCCGCCCTGTATGGAAGAGCGCATGGGTTCAAATACGCGCTCCAAAATCTTAGCCTCTTGTGCTTCTTCATTTCCTGCGATTAAATTGAGAATAGCAACCTCTTCCTTTGACTTTTGTAATCCCTGAAAAATGTATGGGTGATCCTGTTCTTTCCCAGTTTGAACGTAGGGAAACAAACAAATAGATTCTTTATTTTCCACCCAATGGTATTTCCCTTCAATCAACTGTAGGTTACCTTTTTCAAAAAGCACACTAAGCTGCGCCATTTCTTCAAAAAGTAAAATGCTACTTGATAATTGTGGCAGCGAAGCTTCGTTCAATTGAATAGATTGGTGGACAAATTTATTTCGAAATGTGACAAACCGTTCCAACAAGGCCTGCCCACCCTTGGGTTGAATCACTGGAGCTCTCCAATGATCTTCCGACGCACTGATATTCCAAACGTTCTTCCAACTGGTATCGGAAGGCAAGGTTTCTCGGAGGTTATCTAATACGTTTTTGGTAAAAAGAGCATCACCGTATTCATCCAAAAGCTCAAATTTTCGGCACATTTGAATTACGGCACCCATGCGTAACATCAAGGTACTCATTCCTAATGCCGCCATGAAGAAATTATTCAAGCCAGCGTTATCGCTCTCAATAAGTTCAGTTAATCTATCAAGATCTGAAGAAACCTTTTTCTCGCGCTTTATTTCTTCGTAGCGTTGGTGGTAATGTTGTATTGGGTTCATAGTTTTTTGTTTGACATTTGACAATACTTCAAACTGGTTCTCTAGCTTGCCATCGTTCATCTAAGTTAGAAATTAAAAGACTTATTATTCCAAATTCAAATATTTGTATTTATTTTTATAATTAAACACTAACATGGCATGGTATTATTGGCTAATATTAATTTTAGTCATTCTCTATTATTTTGGCAAGAAAAAAGATGGAAAGATAGAGCGACGTTACAAACATCGTTTTCAAACTCCTATAGATGAAAATAAAGCAGTTGCTATTGCTAATCTCATTTCGACTTTAAGAAAAAATGAAAATAAGATTCATCAAACTGTCTTAAGCTATTCTGATGAAATTCCCAAGATTGAAAAACTATATTTAGGTTATTTTGACAATTGGCAAAGCTCCGACTTTTCAAACATAGAAAAAGTCGAAACACATTTTATTGAATTTACAACCCACTTTAAACTTCAAAATACTTTTAAGAAGAATGAAACAAAAATAAGATTTTTTAGAGGCGAAATGTTCATTGAATCAAAAAATGAACTTTATGACTTTCCTAAAATTGAAATTAATGACCTAGACGAATTAAAGAACCTAAAAAAAACTACGTATTCGACAAAAGATATAGAGATCCACAGGTCCATTCTTAATGTCTCTGACTACGGCAATTTTTATTCCATGCCTATTCACGATGAAATTAATAGATTGGAATCAAAATTAAGTCTTAGAAATTATTTTTACGCATTAGAACTTGCTTACGTAAAATTTATTAAAGTAAACTATGATATACATAAGTCAATATTTTCCGAATTAAATCTTTTATTAGATCAACTTAAACACGAGTATAGCGAAATAAAAATTGAAGAGAACAGAATTAGAGATGATCTTTATAATATCCTTCTTAATATTTTGAAACTCATCGATGATGGTCATTCTTTATTAGAAAACATGAATTCTTCCTTCGAGGTTCCAATCTATAAGAACATTAAAAATAACTGTTTAGAAGCAGCACCAGGACAGTTTCGAGATGAATTTGGCGGCGAATTTATTGATGGCATTTGGTATGAGAAACGCTCACGGAAATATTACTATACTTACTATACTTTTAAGATGAATGCAATGGATAAAGAGAGGCTATATGGGGCTCATGAAAATAATCTTCTGAAGATCGAAGAACTTATTTTTAGTTATATATCTACTTTCATGATTATTATGAAGGATTTTACATCAAGTTCTAAAATGAATAAATACTTAATTTTTAGGTTAGATATTGAAAAAAAGGGTGTTCTTTTAAATCATTTTGAAACAACCCTTTTATCAAAAATTGATCAAATCAACTTTAGTTTAATTGAATTAGAATCAATTCTCAAGAAAAACAATGTAGAGATAATTAAGTCACTTAATGAAATAAATCAGAACATTTCAAATATGAATTCGGGATTATCAATTGTTTCAGCTAAGCTCAGTGAACTTAATTCGACAACCAATCAATTAACAAGCCTCCAAAAATGGAACAATTTATTTACTATTGCCAATCTTCATCATACAATAAAAACCTCTAATTACTTGGTGAGACACTAGATTTTACGAAAAATATGAACAATATTTAGGAAGTTTTTTTTCCTAAAGTTCTTTCAAAAGCACTTTATGCTGATACTCCAATTTCACGTCCCTTCTTCCTAAGGTTAGAAAAATTCGTGAACTTTCTTCGATGGTTTTTGGGAAGCCATACAATTCATCGACCTCGTCTTCTTTGAATTTTTTCTTTCCAAGCGTATAAAACGGACTCAAGATGCTAAAAGCTTCATGGACATATTCCATGGGATAATGGTGTAAATCCGCAAAATGCCTCGCAACCACAGGTTCCTTTTTGTCTAATAATTGATGGATTTTTCCAACGATTTCCTTGATCAAAAGGTATGCGGCTTGTTCATCTGCTTGCTCATTGTTTGGCCCTTTAAAACGCAGGTAATTGTTTAAAGAATATTCAATATCCTCGATTCGTACCGCTTGATTCGAATCCTGCAGGAATAGCTTAGCATTAAAGAAGCGTTGTACATATGGATAATAGAACGAGGTGCAAAAAACTGGAAGTTCGGCCTCAAAACAGGCATTGAAAAGTTGAGTTATGTGGCTTGGGTTAAATAACGCTACATGAAGGTTGTGAAGCACCAAAACTGGCTGCCTTTTCACGAATTTGCGGTTGTCTTTGTTTTTTAAAAACTTAAACGGGTCTTTTCTAGCCGCTTCCTTTTGGGTGTGGTCGAATAGCTCACTGGCCAATCGTCTTTCAAAAAAGTTCATTGCATAACTCACCCCATCATCGCTCAACACGTAATGAATGGGCAGAAACTGCGCTTCATCCAACGCCTGCACCATCGTTTTATAGGCCTGCTCGCCCAGATGTGAATTGGGGGAATAAAAACAAACCATCGCTCCTTTCTTTTGCGAAAGTAGCGCATGCATAGGCTCTTGAATTTCTTCAACCGGCGCTATGGTTTCATGCGCAAATGCGTGCTGGTTTTCCCAAAATTGTGATTGGTATTCGTAGCTTACGCGTTCTGTTTTTCTACCGAAGGGGAAAGTGTTGGACAATAAGCCCCACCACATGGGGTTCGTAATATTCCATGTTCCGGTAAACCCTTTGTCTTGAATGAAATGGTTGCTCGCAAACATACGGTCAAAAAGCCCCGCATTCGACATTTGCTCCAAAATCACTTCCATCTTTTGCGTCTCTTCCCTGTTTCGTTCCGGTGGCAACACAAAGAACCCATGCATGACAGAATTTCGCAACGAAGCCAAATGATGAATCGAAGTAATTAATACCTCCTTCCCGTCTTTCACTTCCCAGAAAAAGGGCTTCAACAATTCAGCGTCTGTGCCCTCGGCTTCCTTGATCATGTTAGCAGCCCATCGATACAGTGGTCCTGCATTATAGGCATGCCCATTCGACAAAAACAAGGAAATCAAAAAGTCGTTAAACACTTCTTTCTGCTTCGCTTGCTGCAAATAAACAGCCATACCCATGGCAGCCAGTTGCGACAGGATTTCTTCACCTAATTCAACGAGTTCATCTGCTGCGTAAGCATCATCTTCTTTCTGTACCGCCTCAATTCTATGCAGGAGGCGTGGTGGGAGGTTGGGTGGGGTTGTGAAGGTCATGAAATAAATTTAAATAATTCCTTTCCAAACTGTTCGGTCGATTTCATTGGTCTTCCGAAGGCAGGTAAATCAAATAAATGAAATTCAACTTTTGTACATGCCATTTTAATGTTATCTATTTCATCCAAAGCACTTTGATTAAGTGAAGTTCCTTTACCGAAACTAGAAATAACCTTTTTTATTCCGTTAGTATTGATAAAATCAATAATCAACTCCGTATTAAAATAAACCTTGTTATGTGGATGAAAAATTGCTGTATCCGTGAAACCGTTTCCTGTAATATCTTCCTCATTCTTGCATTCAATACGAGAAACAATATCTACGCATCCAAATTTGAACTTAGACATTATTCTGACTTTTGAATTTAAATCTCCTTTTTCAGCCAGCGGAATTTCCGGACAATTGGCATCGAGATAAGAATTAACTGCTGGCCAAAATCGATTGCTCCAACCACCAGTTGGTCGAATTCGTCCATAGTAATAATCAGCATCGGAACCAATTTCCGGATTGAATGTACCTAGAATTAGGGTCTTGCACTCCCATGTCGGAAGTGGATTATTGTAAAATTTGTGTTTAATTTTTTGCATATTATTTAATTAGAGTTTTCTTGAGCACTGTAAATAAAGGGGAAAAATGATTTCATCTTTTCTGTATTATTTTCTTCCTTAATTATTTTCAAGGAAAATATTTTAAGTATGTCTGGCCTACCAATTACAAATATTTGATTTTCTAAAAATAAACTTTCATTGATAAGCGAATCTGGTACGTAAGGCAATTCATTTCCGACATTTAAATCAAATGACACAGAACCGTAACCATCTTTCAACCAACCGAGGATAACATATTGTCGATGTTCATTTTTTATGAATGCAAGATTTTCACTTTTAAATGACAATGAATGATTATTAAAGAATGTCCAATTCGCGAATGACTTCATTAGAGTAACTTTTTGAATCAATAAAGTTTCCATCACATCCAAGATTTTGTAAGCCTCAATTGATAGGTTCTTTTTGTTCATTTCGTCGATTAAAAAGAATAAATTTTCATCAAATTGCCACTTCTCATAGTGCCCAAGATTCTTAACAAAACAAGTAATCAGCTCATCAATAAGTTCACTATAATTTTGTTTACAAAAGGTGCAAAATGCCACGAACTCTTCTAAAATGTCAATATTAT
>CANHIS010000169.1 GCA_947460255.1 Bacteroidota bacterium | reverse complement strand
CCGGCGGAGGCGGAACTTGCAGCTACCAAGTTACTGCGGCTGGCTCGATGTCGAGGCGATGGCATCTTGAGCCGAACACCGACGACTAACTCCTTGTCAAAAAATGAAAACACAGAGACACAAAGGTCACAGAGAGGATGGGATAAGTCCTCGCAACTCTGTGCTCTCTGTGCCTCTGTGTTTCAAAAAGATTTCACCAGATATCTTGGAGCGTATGGGATCCACCCTGATGCTTGGCGTCGAGGACATGGTTCGAACGGTTGGTAGAATCGGCGGTGTGATGGTCAAACCTCAGAGGGTTTGTTAAGTTAGTGCATTGGTGAAAAATCGCACCCTGCTCAAGAAGGTCGCCGAGCCGGTCGTGCCGAAACAATCACCCATCCAATCATTCGTTTCACGCACTGAAAGAGTCTTTGATGCTTTGGATCGCCCCGTCGGAAAAAGATGCCGCCTCGGCCTCGCTCGAGAAACGACTTTGGGATGCCGCCGACCAGTTCCGCGCTAACTCTGGTCTTAAAGCCCAAGAATACTCCGGTCCCATCCTCGGACTGATCTTTCTGCGCTTTGCCGATGTTCGATTCGCTACACAGCGAGCTAAGCTCGAAAAAGCCGGTGCCTCGTCGCGTCGAGGTAGCCGCATAGATGAACCAGCGGCCTACCATGCCGAGAACGTGCTCTACCAGTCGCCAGAAGCACGATTCGACTTCCTGCTCAATCTGCCCGAAGCGTCCGATATCGGTGCCAAGGTCAACGCGGCCATGCGCGAGGTCGAGAAGCACAACCCTCAGCTCGCTGGCGTTCTTCCGAAAACCTACAACTTGTTCACGAGCACACTGCTCAAAGAGCTATTGAAAAAAATCTCCGAGATTCCCGCTACGCTCGATTTCGACGCCTTCGGTCGGATCTACGAATATTTCCTGGGCGAGTTCGCCATGAGCGAAGGCCAAGGAGGTGGCGAATTTTATACTCCTGCGAGCATCGTTCAGTTGCTAGCGCAGGTGATCGAACCTTTCCACGGTCGAATCCTCGATCCCGCATGCGGTTCCGGGGGTATGTTCGTGCAATCGGCTCGGTTCGTGGCCGAGCACCACAAGAACCCTGCTGCCGAGCTATCGATCTGCGGTGTCGAGAAGACCGATGAGACAGGGCGTCTTGCGCGTCTGAACCTTGCCGTGCATGGACTTGAAGGGGACATCAAGCATGGTGGCAACATCAATAGCTACTACGACGACCCGCACAGCGCGACCGGCAAGTTCGACTTTGTACTTGCCAATCCACCGTTCAACGTCAACGCGGTCGACAAAGAGCGGCTTAAGGACATGGTCGGTGATGGCCGGCGTTTCCCGTTCGGTTTGCCTCGCACCGACAACGCGAACTACCTTTGGATTCAGCTTTTCTACTCGGCGCTCAACGCCAAGGGTCGCGCCGGCTTTGTCATGGCCAACTCGGCATCCGATGCGCGCAGCAGTGAGCAAGATCTTCGGCAGAGGCTGATCGAAGCCAAAGCGGTCGATGTCATGGTGGCCGTTGGCCCGAACATGTTCTACACGGTGACGCTACCTTGTACGCTGTGGTTCCTCGACCGAGGCAAGGCCAAGACCAAACGTGCCGACACGGTGTTGTTTATCGATGCGCGTCACATCTACCGCCAAGTCGATCGCGCGCACCGCGATTGGACGCCTGCGCAGATTGGGTTCATCGCCAACTTGGTTCGCCTGTATCGGGGCGAAGCGCCCGACTTGACCGTGGGGGGCCAGGAGACCGAGGCGAAATTGAAGGAGGTCTTCGGCAAGAAGCTCAAATATGCCGACGTGCCGGGCTTGTGCAAAGCGGCGACGCTTGCGGAGATCGAAGCGCAAGGTTGGTCGCTCAACCCAGGTCGTTATGTGGGGGTAGCTCCCGGCGAGGAAGTCAGCGACGAGGATTTCAAAACGCAGTTGCAATCGCTCAACGAGGAACTGGAAACCCTTAACGCCCAAGCGCGGACGCTCGAGCAAACCATCTCGAAAAACGTAATGGAGATTCTCGCAAGATGAAAAAGGAACTCATTGACACGTTAATATCTAGCTTCGAAGGGCATGCTCAGGAGACCGACACCGGAGTTGAGTACTGGCTCGCACGCGATCTACAGCATTTGCTCGGGTATGCCGAGTGGCGAAACTTCCTAAATTCGGCGATAACTAAGGCGAAAACGGCCTGCGAAGTCTCAGGACACTCGATCATAGACCATTTTGTTGACGTCAACAAAATGGTCGACCTTGGTTCTGGAAGTCAGCGGGAGATCGACGATTGGATGCTCACGCGTTACGCCTGTTATTTGATCGCGCAGAACGGAGATCCTCGCAAACCGGAGATCGCCTTCGCACAAACCTACTTTGCTGTTCAGACTCGCCGCGCTGAGTTGATCGAGCAGACGGGCGGCAACGAGGATTTTGCTCGGGTTCGGAGCAAGGGGGATAAGGCCTTGTTCAGCAAAAGCGCACGAGCGATGAGAGCGCGGTGGATAGTCCCCGAAAGTCGATCGGTAGTCGAGTTTTCTCCAGCGATTATTCGCAAGGCAAGCGCGTTTGCCACTGAGATCACAGTCTTCAACGCGCAACGACTTGGGATTACCAGCGAACTTGCGATTTCCCACGAGCACATCACCAACAACCGAGCAGTTCGCAAGACTCTATTGGACCGGGGCATTCGGCCAGAAGCGTTGCCCTCGGAGGAGAAGCGATGATGGTAAAAGTCTTTAGTTGGGTGCGACTGTTCGAGCAATCCATTGCCGCGGATGTGGCCGGGATTTTGGAGGCGTGAGGATGAAATGTTTTCTCAAAGACTTAATTTCCGTCTCGAAAGACGGAGAATGGGGAAAGGGTGATCCCTTCGACGAATCCGTTGAGATGTTCGCTATCCGTGGCACGGACTTTGAGGACATCCGCTACGGATCGACAGCAAGCACTCCGCGTAGGTACATTGCAAAGCGACATGCAGAAAAAAAGATTCTCCAGCCCTGGGATGTGATTATCGAGGCGGCTGGCGGCACAAAGAACCAAATAACAGGCCGCACGGTCCTGCTTCGTCCAGAGTTGTTCGATCGATCGGAGCTACCTTTCACCTGTGCGAGCTTTAGCCGCTTCATCCGGTTTAACACAGAGCTTTGCGCCCCAGAGTTCATGTTTTGGTATCTCCAGCATCTTTACGCTGCCGGGTTAATGCATGCCTACCACACGCAGCACACTGGGGTGGCCCGATTTCAGTGGACGACATTTTCCGAGCGTGAGCCTCTGGATCTCCCCCCTCTTCCCATCCAGCGTCGCATAGCGGGGATCTTGTCGGCTTATGACGAGTTGATAGAGAACAGCCAGCGACGGATCAAGATCCTCGAGTCGATGGCCCGCGGCCTGTACCGCGAGTGGTTCGTCCACTTCCGCTTCCCCGGCCACGAATCCGTCCCCCGCGTCCCGTCGCCACTCGGTGAAATTCCAAAGGGCTGGGAGGTGAAGAAGCTGGGGGAAGTGGTTGAACTGAACTATGGAAAGGCGCTCAAGAAGGAAGATCGGTGTGATGGTGATTTTCCGGTGTTTGGCTCCAGTGGCATCGTCGGCACCCATGATGAAGCGTTGGTCAAAGGCCCTGGTATCATCGTCGGCCGAAAGGGGAATGTCGGTAGCGTGTTCTGGTGCGACGAGGATTTCTTCGTGATTGATACTGCCTATTTCGTGACATCCTCCCTGCCGCTGCGTTTCTTGTTCTACGTTTTACCGAGGCTAAACTTCATCAATAGCGACGC
The DNA here is from genome assembly GCA_947460255.1 of Bacteroidota bacterium. Lineage (GTDB taxonomy): Bacteria > Bacteroidota > Bacteroidia > M30B66 > M30B66 > CAMCXT01. Next base: position 2,042 of record CANHIS010000169.1, on the reverse strand, counting down.
TGCCGTTCCCGGCCTAAGTCGCAATCAAGCCTATACCCTGGAACTTCTTATTCCGCCGGACTCACTGTTGGAAAACTTCTGCGAGTTGGCTGGCGCATTTGAGCGGCAAGCCGCCAAGCTCCAGCGCCAGATCCAAAACCTCCGCCGCACGCGTGACCTGTTGCTGCCGCGCCTGCTCTCGGGTCAGATCGATGTGGAGGCAATCGGCTTATGAGCTCACAACCCTACATCCCTGACGAATTGCCGTTGAACAACCTGGACCACCGACTGCTGCTGCCTCTGGTCGGTCGGGCCAATGCTGTCTCGGCTCGCTATAACGGCGTGTGGCAAAGTAGCAGGCCGGGTACTGTGAATTGCTTGAGGAGTCTGACTCAGCAGCAAGGGATTTTGTGGAGTCTCGATTGCAATCCAGGCTCCACAAAAAAATTTGTGGAGTGTCTGAGCTCCACGAATTCCTTTCCGGCCACGAGCCCTGCGCGGCGGTGTCACCATGACTGATCCATCCCTGATCCCAGCCGATTACGCCCCGCTGCTCGCGGAGATCAAGACTCGTGTACGCCACTATGTGCCACAAGCTGTGGCACAATTGGAAGGCGACACAGTCGTGCCACAGGCTGCGGCAACTGCTCTCTGTGTCCTCACGGAAACTATATTCGTGTTTCCGAGGATCGAGACGTCGAAACAAGAAGTACCTTAGGCCCTTGAAGCGAAAGATCTTGGCAAATCAATGACATCTCCAATCGACTTGCAAGACAAGCTCAGACAACTTCGAGTCCTACCAACCGAAACCGAATGGATCGAATTCAAAGAGGCAAAAAGCAACTTCGATTTCGACGACCTGGGAAAGTACTTCTCAGCCCTAAGCAATGAAGCCAACCTCAAGAATCAGTCGTCAGGATGGTTAGTCTTTGGGCTCAGAGACAAACCCATCCCCAGACAGATTGTTGGAACGAACTACCGACCACAGAGACCAGATTTAGATAGCCTCAAAGAGGAGATTGCAAACGCAAGTTGCCTTCAGGCCTGGAGGGCCGACACAACCTCTGCCGGGGTCGAAGGCCCCGGTTCAATAGCCCCCTTAAAACGCGTCAGGCCCGGGGGGCCGGCACACCATGGATCGATTACATGCAAGCGCCTCACTTGGTATGTCAGCCCTTCGGGCTTAGCGTTTCATGGGGTGCCGCTTACCGGTGGTTCACACCACCGGCATAGGTTATGCCAACCCTTCGGGCTTATGGATCAACATTCATCGATAAAGTCCAAGACGCTATGAACTAGAATACCTGGGGTTTTACCCACAAGAATTCCTAAAGCCCCCTATCAAGAGCTTGTTATCTCCTACCTGAAGAAATACGGCGAAGCGACACGATGCCAAATAGATCGATTGCTGGAGGACAAATTCTCAGATGCACTAGATGAACAACAGACAAAGTACGTCGTCACCAATCTCCTCCAGGAAATGAAGCGGCAAGGAAGAATTCAGCCCTCTGGGACAACCCGTTGGGTCAAATGGAAAATTTCTGTGTTTAGCCCCGGTGAGAAATCGGATGAAAACTGTTGAAATTACACTTAGAAAAAAACCGAGCGATACGCAAGTGCTTGCAAAACAGGCACTTGCGTATACATAGCCCCTCAAAAACTCCAAAACGATTTACACTTAGACTACACATGAGCCCCCACCGTTGGGGGGCGTTGACCGGCCCGATGAAGCCCACCACAGCCAATACGATACCCTGTCCCCCCAACTCAATTACCTTTCGATCGGACCCTCACGAACTACCATGCCTGACGTGACTCCCTCTCCCGTCGATTACGCCCAGCTCCTTGCCGAGGTGAAAGAGCGCGTCCGTTCTGCGCAGTATGCTGCACTCAAAGCGGTCAACACCGAGCTTGTCGGACTGTATTGGGACCTGGGCCGGATGATCGTGGAGAGACAAGCTGGGCAGACGTGGGGCAAAGCCATCGTTCAGAAACTGGCGACAGACCTGCAGAAGGAATTCCCCGGCGTAAGCGGTTTTTCGGCCTCAAATCTCTGGCGGATG
>CANHIS010000168.1 GCA_947460255.1 Bacteroidota bacterium | reverse complement strand
TATCACTTGCGATTGTAAATTTCTTTATCGTAATATTGCAATATCACTTTAAGATTTATGGGAGTTACAAAAACAACACATTTCACCGACAAACAAAACGCTATTGCCACTTTAGCGAAAGCATTAGGTCATCCAGCCAGAGTCGCAATTGTTGAGTATTTGTTAAAGGTAGATGCGTGCATTTGTGGAGATATAGTTAACGAATTGCCACTTGCGCAGCCTACAGTTTCGCAACACCTTAAAGAACTCAAAAACGCTGGACTCATTCAGGGTGAAGTTGAAGGCAATACGATCTGCTACTGTTTAAACGAAAAGGCGTTTGCGGAAATACAAGCTTTTTTTACCAACATCTCAGGATCTCTTGAATTGAAGAAAAATAATTGTTGTTAACCTTAATACAAATCAAAATGAAATTATCAGATGTTAAAAAACTAATCGCAGAAGCTACTGTAGTTAATTTTCAATTAGAAAATGGCACTCCTGTTCCTGAACATTTTCATGTTACTGAAGTAGGAGTAATAACCAAGCCCTTCATAGATTGTGGAGGTGTCATCAGAAATGAAAAAGTTGCCAATTTTCAATTGTGGGATGCAAATGATTTTGATCACCGATTAAAACCCGCTAAACTTCTTAATATAATTAAGCTTTCTGAAGAAAAATTAGGCATCGAAGACTTAGAAATTGAATACCAAGCTGAAACAATCGGAAAATATGACCTAGAATTTAATGGTAAAAACTTTGTCCTTATAAACAAACAAACAGCATGTTTAGCCAGCGATAGCTGCGGAATTCCACAAGAAAAGCTTAAGGTGAATTTGGCAGGTATTTCAAATCAAGAAACTTGTAAACCAGGTGGCGGTTGCTGCTAATTAAAATTTCAATATTCAGATGACAGCTAATGATTGTGCGCCTGCAGCAGAAAGGAAAAAACTAAGCTTCCTCGACAGATTTCTCACCTTGTGGATTTTTATCGCGATGGCTTTCGGAATCGCAATTGGATATTTTGTGCCCTCAAGTAGTAATACAATTAATTCTTTTTCAAGTGGAACAACAAATATTCCATTGGCTTTGGGTTTAATTCTGATGATGTATCCTCCACTTGCAAAAGTAAAATACGAGCAAATGGGCGAGGTGTTTAAGAATGTCAAAGTGCTCTCAGCTTCTTTGTTCCTGAATTGGATTGTTGGGCCTATTTTGATGTTTGCATTAGCTTTAGCATTCCTTCAAGGATATCCGGAATACATGATCGGTGTTATTTTAATCGGACTTGCACGTTGCATTGCAATGGTTGTTGTATGGAATGATTTGGCTGATGGAAATAGAGAATATGCTGCTGGTTTAATTGCATTGAACAGTATTTTTCAAGTACTGCTTTACAGCGTTTACGCCTATTTTTTTATTACCATCTTACCGCCATACTTCGGTTATGAAGGTTTTGAAGTGAATATTAGCATCGGTCAAATAGCCGAAAGCGTTGGTATTTATCTTGGAATTCCTTTCGCGCTCGGTATAGTTAGCCGTTATTCATTAATTAAACTGAAAGGTGAAGAATGGTTTCAAACTAAATATGTTCCTTTTATTTCGCCAATCACGCTTATTGCACTTTTGTTTACGATTGTTTTGATGTTTAGCCTGAAAGGCGAGCTGATTGTCGAAATTCCTATGGATGTAATCCGCATCGCGATTCCATTGGTGATCTATTTCATTTTCATGTTTTTGGTGAGCTTTTTTGTAGGTAAATATTTTGGTGCAGATTATTCGAAAAGCACATCGATTGCGTTTACTGCCACTGGAAACAATTTTGAATTAGCTATTGCCGTTGCAATTGGAGTTTTTGGTATTAACAGCGGTCAGGCTTTTGCCGGTGTAATTGGTCCATTGGTCGAAGTACCCGCACTTATAGCCTTAGTTAATGTTGCATTCTGGCTAAGAAAAAAATATTTTAAAAATTAAAATTTGAAGAAATGAGAATTGCACTTTTTAGTGATGTTCATGCAAATTTGCCTGCATTGGAAGCCTTTTTTCAAGATATTGAAAAACAAAAGATTGATGCCATGTATTGTCTCGGCGACTTAGTAGGCTATAATATTTGGCCAAATGAAGTCATTAATGAGATCAGGAAAAGAGGTATTCCAACTATTGCTGGAAACTATGATTTTGGTGTTGGAAGAACTTCCGATGATTGCGGCTGTGCCTATAAAACAGAAGAAGATAAAGTTATGGGATCGCAGTCAATTGCCCTTACAAATCAATTGGTTAAGGCTGATGAACGGCAGTATCTGAGAACGCTCCCTGCGCATATTCAATTGGAGTTTCAACTCAACCTTGACCATTTGTTTTTACTCATGGTGCATGGAAGCCCACGTAAAATCAATGAATATCTATTCGAAGATAGAGAGGAAAAAAGTATGTTGAGAATTCTTGAATCTTCAAATGCAGATTTGATGTTCTTTGGACATACACACAAGCCCTATCATCGAATTTTCGAGTATTTTAAAGATGATAAAGTAGCCTACCGACATGCCATTAATCTCGGTTCGATAGGTAAGCCCAAAGATGGGGATCCAAGAGGATGTTATGTAATTATTACAATTAACGACAACAGCAGCAAATTCGATAAAAATAGCATCAATGTTGAGTTTGTTCGTGTGGCTTATGATGTAGAGAGAGCTGCTAGAGCTGTAGAAGAAAGCATTCTTCCTAATGCTTATGCTGAAATGCTTAGAAAAGCATATTAACTCTAACATTTTACCAATAGCCATCCAATCTAAAACTCGAGGTTTGCTCTTTCGATATGAAACAAATTTGTTTGAATTAATCGATGATAAAAGTTTTTTCAATAAGTTTTGTATCAATTCTTTTTGTTGGTTCTGCAAGTGCTCAGTCTTCTGTCGTGGGAGGCGCTTTTCCAACAGTTGATCATTCTGCCTTAATTACCGAAAAGCTAGAATATGGGTTGTATTATTTTGGTGCTTTTCCGCTTTTGGATTTTAAATCTGATGAAGTAAATTATAAGTCACGATTTTTATTGTTCTATGCTGAACAAGGGTTAACTTATAATTTTAATAAGAAACTTTCATTATCAGGTAGTTATGTTTTTCAGCAGGAGAATGTTAATCAATCTAATTACATCAATGAAAACCGAGTTCATATACAAGCAACGTATAAGCATGTTAACAATGGATACAATTTTAAACACCGACTTCGTTTCGATAACCGTTTCGTAAAAAACAGATTAACAGGCGAAACTCCATATACTCATCGATTACGGTATTTGTTCGGTTCGGAATTCGCTCTGAAAATGAAAAAGGATCGTTTGTATTTCACCTTTTACGAAGAGGCATTCTTTAACACTTTTAAGGGTGCAGGTTCGTTTTTCGGTGAGAATTGGGCATATGCAGCAATAGGCGTGAAAATCAATAGCAAAAACAAAGTAGAAACCGGACCACTTTACATTACTTGGAACACAGGAAATAACTCTTGGTTTCATCAATACTACATTCAATTGACTTGGATTTCGAAACTTGATTTTGTGAAGAATGTAAAAGATTGATTAGTTGTTGATGGTTGCGAATCATCTATATTTAATTATAATTTTCATCAACATAAAAATCAGTCATTTATATTGATAATTTAATGTTTCAAGTTACACATTACTAATTTATTGAATGTGTGAGATAAATTTGAAACTGTTGTAATTTAATTCTATGAGTATGAATTATTTTATCTCATATAGGTAAATGCTTTTGTTTTTTGCTGGTTGATAACTCTTTGTGAATGATAATTGTGGCTTTTTCTTTGTTTTTGAAAACTCAATTTTTACATTTTTTATTGGATCTTGAAAGAATTGCGCCTGAATGCATGAGTCGATAGTTATTGTTTGATTGGGCTTTATAATCGTTACAAGTTCTTTTATTTGTGAGTTCTGTAAAAGTGGAGTTATTTTTATTTTTTGAGTTCTTTTAGTTTTATTTTGCAATTGCAATACACTTGTCCATATTTCTGCACATGCAACTACATTCGTAGGTATTTGTGTTTCCTCGAAGTGTATAAAATCATCCAGTTTTGAAGGATAATTGTTTTGGACGCTCTTTTCTAACACTCCATTTTGATCATAATAATAGAACCTATGAAATCTCTGTATGCCGCCATCAGGTGCTGAGCGATAATCTACTTTGCTTACTTGCCCATTTGGATGGTATTCCAAATCAGCACTTGCTGTTCCATGGATTTTTCTCAATTCCAATTCTTGGATAAGCGTGCCATCCGATTTGTAAATGGCTAGCTTTCCCCATCTCTGATCTTTGTCCCATTCTATAGAACTCGAAACTCGCTGATTTTCATGTAAACATTTAATCGTTAAACCAAATTCACTTTTCAATTCTGTACAATTAAGTTGAGCCCAAGCTGGATTCCCAAGAATTGTAAAGACCAAGAGCGTTTTTATATGCCAGTTTGATTTCGTAAAACGTTTGATTTGTTTCATTTCTGAAGAGATCGGATGTTTTTCATAATGGTTTCTTTAGTGTTTCTATTTACCAAGAATATTGATTTCTCATTATATAAAAGCAATTGTCGATTTTCTGTATAATCTGTTTGTGGATTGAATTTAACAAAAATGAAACAATTGGTTCCTTTCTTCAGATGGATCGTTCGTCTGTTTTTTTCTGTTGATAAGTAAGTTAAGCCCCAAAGTGTATCCTCCGCGCATCGAATTTTTTCTTTTGACTTTAGATCATATGAATAGGTGCACGCAACTGCAAGAACGCCGTAAGCAGTTCCTACATCATCCTGAATTACATCAGGATCGACTTTTATTATTGTTGCAAAAATTAGTAAATCGGCCTTGTCGAACAAATCTGTTGGAATCTCTGAATTCTGTGTCCAAGAAACCAAAGGCATCAAAATACAAAAGTGGAATAAAAATAATCGCATGAATTGCAGTATGCAGCCGTTTGAACTTAGGTTCATAATCATCCTACAAAAAACAAAAAAGGCCGGAATTAACCAGCCTTTTCGTGACCCCAGAGGGATTCGAACCCCCAACCAACAGAACCGGAATCTGCCATTCTATCCAGTTGAACTATGGAGCCTAACTTGCGGCAAAAGTATGAAATTGTTCGTGTTTTTGAACATAACATTTTGATTGTTTTGAAAAGCTTAGCCCAATCTGTTAAACAAAGTTGTTTAAATCATTTACTTTTTTGACCCTAATCCAAAAAGCTTCTTGGATGTGTGTATTTAGCTACAAGACAATTTCAGCTTATTTATCCTTCAATCGCTTTTCTAAATCCAACAATTCATCTCTTAATCTTGCAGCTTCCATGAAATCTAGCTCTTTAGCAGCTTTTTCCATAGATTTTCTTGTTTGAGCAATGGTCTTTTGAAGTTGCTCTTTGGTCATATACTGAATTACTGGATCCGCAGCCAACGAAATACTTTTACTTTCTACATAAGCCTTATCTTTTGCCTTGGTGGCGTTCGATTTAGCGAAAATGCTGTCATGTGATTTTGTAATTTGAGTCGGTATAATTCCGTGTTCTATATTGTATTTAATCTGCTTCTCTCTTCTTCTGTTTGTCTCCTCAATTGTACGCGACATGGAATCCGTCATTTTATCAGCGTACATAATTACCCGACCATTTACGTTTCGCGCTGCTCTACCAACAGTTTGAACCAGAGATCGTTGAGACCTTAAGAAACCCTCTTTGTCTGCATCCAATATTGCAACCAACGAAACTTCAGGTAAATCCAATCCTTCACGAAGTAAATTCACACCAATTAAAACGTCAAATTTCCCTAAACGTAAATCCCCTAAAATCTCTACACGTTCCATTGTATCCACGTCTGAATGGATATATCGGCAACG
>CANHIS010000167.1 GCA_947460255.1 Bacteroidota bacterium | reverse complement strand
CTTCTTCGCGATGGTAGTTGGTCTACTTGTTACCTTCAAAGCGTAATCATTACATTAACTGCCGAAGCTGCGGTTGGCATCTTCGGTAGTTTTTCAGGTTAAACAATTCACTGCAACGTTTTTATTCAAGCTATGAAACTTGTAACCCCCGATTTTGGACTTGTTATTTGGATGTCTTTAACATTCTTAACTGTCCTTTTCCTTCTCAGTAAATTTGCATGGAAGCCGATCTTGAAAATGATCAAGGATCGTGAAGAAAGCATCGAAGGCGCCCTTCAAAGTGCTGAAAAGGCTAAACAAGAAATGGTTCGTCTTCAGTCGAACAACGAAAACCTTCTTCGTGAAGCGCAACTTGAGCGCGAAACTATGTTGAAGGCTGCTCGTGACGCAAAAGATGCCATGATCAATGAAGCAAAAGCAACTGCAAAAGCTGAAGCTGATCGTATGATTTCTTTGGCTCGTGAAGCGATCAACAACGAAAAGCAAGCTGCTGTTACTGAATTGAAAAATCAAGTAGCACAACTTTCTCTTCAAGTTGCTGAAAAGCTTATTCGTGAGCAATTGAGCAGCGACGAAAAGCAGAAAGAACTTGCCAATAAATTGGTTGCTGAGCTTAAATTGAACTAATCCCGCCATGCAGGAAACAAAAGCCGCTATCAGATACGCCCGCTCCTTGTTCAGTCTCGCGATTGAACGAAATGAGCTGGAGCCGGTGAGTGAAGACATGATCCTCATCTCCAAGACCATCGCCGAAAACCGCGAACTTGGTGTGATGCTCAAAAGCCCAATCATTAAGTCAGACAAAAAAGTAGCCGTTATTCGTCTCGTTTTTGAAGGGAAAATTGGCGCTACAACTAAGGCATTTCTTGAATTGATTATCAAGAAGCGCCGTGAAATGTTTATCGAAGACATCGCACGCCAATTTGTAATCCTTCACTTGGAAAACAATGGCGTTGAAGAAGCGCTTCTGATAACCGCTCACAAGATCGACGATGCTTTCCGCGCGAAAGTTATCGCTTTGGTTGAAAAGAACACTGGCAACAAAGTCGTACTCGAAGAACGAATTGATCCTTCCATTTTAGGTGGATTCATCCTTCGTTATGGCGACAATCAATTCGACACATCTTTGGAGCGCGAATTCCAACTCCTCAGAAGAGAATTCAACAAAAACCTTTACGTAAAAGAGTATTGATCAAACGTGGCCCGCGCCACTCAATAATAAGCAATCATGGCTGAAATCAAACCTGCAGAAGTTTCTGCGATTCTCAAGCAACAACTTTCCGGTTTCACAACCGAAACGCAACTCGAAGAAGTGGGCTCCGTGCTCCAGGTAGGTGACGGTATTGCCCGTATCTACGGTCTCAACAACGTTCAATCGGGAGAGCTCGTTGAGTTTGCCAATGGTCTACAAGGTATCGTATTGAACCTTGAAGAAGACAACGTTGGTGCGGTATTGCTTGGTTCTTCTAACAATATCAAAGAAGGCGATGTAGTTCGTCGTACAAACCGTATCGCTTCCATCAAAGTTGGTGAAGGCATGGTTGGCCGTGTTGTAAATACTGTAGGTGAACCAATCGATGGTAAAGGTCCTATCAGCGGCGAATTGTACGAAATGCCTTTGGAACGTAAAGCTCCAGGTGTTATCTACCGTCAGCCAGTAAACGAACCACTTCAAACAGGTATCAAAGCGATCGATGCGATGATTCCAATTGGTCGTGGTCAGCGTGAGTTGGTTATCGGTGACCGCCAAACTGGTAAAACAGCGGTGTGTATCGATACCATCCTCAACCAAAAAGAATTCTATGATGCAGGAAATCCAGTTTACTGTATCTATGTTGCAATTGGTCAGAAAGGATCAACTGTTGCAAACATTGTAAAAACGCTTGAGGAAAGCGGTGCAATGGCTTACACCATCGTGGTTACTGCAACTGCATCCGATCCTGCTCCAATGCAATTCTACGCTCCATTTGCAGGTGTTGCAATTGGTGAGTACTTCCGCGATACCGGCCGTCCGGCATTGATCGTTTATGATGACTTGTCGAAACAAGCGGTAGCTTACCGTGAGGTATCTCTTCTTCTTCGTCGTCCTCCAGGACGTGAGGCTTACCCAGGTGACGTATTCTACCTTCACAGCCGTCTTCTTGAGCGTGCTGCGAAAATCAATGCTACAGACAGCATCGCTCAAGCAATGAACGATCTTCCAGAGTCTATCCGTCACTTAGTAAAAGGTGGTGGATCTTTGACCGCTCTTCCAATCATCGAAACACAAGCAGGCGACGTTTCTGCATACATCCCTACCAACGTAATTTCGATTACAGATGGTCAGATCTTCCTTGAGTCGAACCTCTTCAACTCAGGTGTTCGTCCGGCGATCAACGTAGGTATCTCCGTATCTCGTGTAGGTGGTAACGCGCAAATCAAGTCGATGAAGAAAGTAGCTGGTACCTTGAAGGGTGACCAAGCTCAGTACCGCGAACTTGAAGCTTTTGCGAAATTTGGTTCTGATTTAGATGCTGCTACCAAATTCGTACTTGACAAAGGTTCACGTAACGTGGAAATCCTTAAGCAAGCACAGTACACCCCTTTCAAAGTAGAAGATCAAGTAGCGATCATTTACGCAGGAACTAAAGGTTTGCTTCGTAGCGTGCCTGTGAACAAAGTGAAGGAGTTCGAAGCTTCTTACCTTTCTGTTCTTCGTGCACAATACGCTAGCACTTTAGCCGACTTGAAAGCCGGAAAATACACCGACGAAATCACTGCAGTTTTAGACAAAGTTGCACGTGAAGTTTCTTCAACTTACGCTAACTGATTTCATTTACCATCATAGCATCCAATGGCTAATCTTAAGGAAGTCCGTAACAGGATCGTTTCGGTAAGCTCAACACAGCAAATTACCAGCGCCATGAAAATGGTGTCGGCTGCGAAGCTTCGCCGTGCACAGGATGCGATTGTCCAGATGCGCCCGTATGCTGAAAAGCTACAGGAAATTCTGGGGAATCTCAGCTCAAGTGTTGATGCCAGCGAGGGCGGAGCTTACTCGGTTCAACGTGAGCCGAAGAAAGTGCTCGTTGTTGCAATTACTTCAAACCGCGGTTTGGCAGGCGCTTTCAATAGTAACGTGCTTAAAGCTTGCAAAAGCCTTACCACTGGCGAATATGCAGCACAGTTTGCTGCTGGAAACATGGCTTTCCTTGCAATTGGTAAAAAAGCATCTGATTATTTCCCACGCAACAACATGCGTTTGGTGAGCAGCCACAATAGCGTTTACGATGGTTTAACCTTCGATAAAGTTGCTGAAGTTGCTCATCAAATCATGAATGCTTTCGTTGCAGGTGAATTTGATCGCGTAGTTTTGGTTTACAATCGTTTCAAAAATGCAGCTGTGCAAATCACTACAACTGAGCAGTTTCTTCCAGTTGTGCCTACTGCGAAGGATGAAAATGTGAAGTCTTCAGCTATCGATTACATCTTCGAGCCAAATAAATCGAGCATCGTATTGGAATTGATTCCTAAGTCTTTGAAAATCCAGATCTACAAAGCGGTTCTTGACTCTCATGCTGCAGAACATGGTGCTCGTATGACTGCCATGAACAAAGCAACCGACAATGCGAAGGAAATGCTAAAAGAACTTCGTTTGTCATACAACAAAGCACGTCAGGCGGCAATTACCAACGAGATCCTCGAGATTGTTGGTGGTGCAGAAGCCTTGAATGGATAATTATTTCGCATCGTCATATTTGGACGTTGTTCAAAGCGCATCTTCAGAAATGGGGATGCGCTTTTTGTTTGATGTTCATTTTCCAAAGAGAAGATGTAGGGGATTTTTCCTTGGTTGTGTAGAGTGATTGTAGGGTTGATTTTTAAACAAACCTTTTGGTTCCGTGTAACTTTGTTTTAAATTATTTTGTCATGAAAGCAGTATTTAAAGTCTTAGCTATCACCATCTTTTTTAGTTTGAGTCTTCAAGCTCAAGTGAATTTAACTCAAGGTTTAGTTGCCCATTTGCCACTGGATGGAAACGGGTTAGACAACAGTGGACAAGTAAACAATGCCACGCTCAGTGCTACAGGTGTTTACCCTACACAATCCATCACTGGCATAACAAATCAAGCCATGCTTTTTAATGGTGAGTTCGAGCCGGGTGTGGGCGAATTTGTTGGTTCAACATTAAACGGTTTGACTTCTTGCGGAATCTCGTTCTGGTTTCAGGTTTCTTCACTCACTAATGGGATGAGCTTGATAGGGAAGGACAATATCCTAGAAGTGGGATTTTATACGAATCCAAGTCGAATAATTGTTTTTCACCCGACATCTGGAAGTCAGCCCTACAATTTGAATATCACTACGAATCAATGGGTGCATGTAGCGATTAACAGCTCTGCTGCTGGAATGCAGGTATATCTCAATGGAATTTTAGCTGGCAGTCAAAGTGGGAATCACAGTTTAGGCACAAATGCTTTTCCAACGCGCATCGCAGGAAACGTGGTGAATCAATCCAACAATTCGTGGCTTCGTGGAGCATTGGATGAAGTGAGGATCTACAACCGCTTGATGACCATAGATGAAATCAATGTCCTCAGCGGTGCTGTTGGAGTGAGTATCAATGTTGGAAACATCGCAACGAATCTAATTTGTGCAGGAACTACACAGAACATTCCATATACAATGTCTGGAACTGGAATTCAGGCAGGAAACACCTTCACCGCGCAATTGAGTGATGCATCAGGAAGTTTTGCTTCACCAATCAGCATTGGAACACTAAATCTTACTGTTTCAGGAAACATCTTTGCCTTTGTACCAGCCAATATTCCCAGTGGGAACGGATATAAACTTCGCGTAGTTTCTAGTCTCGCACCAATCATCGGACAAGAAAGTTCTTACACTTTAACCATTTCAAATCCAACTGAAGGCTTGTCGACACTCAGTCGCGGACGATTGCTGAATTATCAGTTTAACAACAACACCAACGACAGTTCGCCTTCTGCAGCCAATGCAACTGCAAGTGGTGGTTTTTCTTATGTAAATGACCGATTCGGAAATGCCACATCTGCAATTCGACTCAATGGTACCAACGCTTTCGTTGAGATTCCCGATGGTGTTTGGTTTGATGGCGCTTATTCAACAAGCTGTTGGGTTCGTCCAGAAGCCTTTGGGAACTTTGCAAGGATTTATGACTTCGGAAACGGACAAACGAGCGATAATATTCTTGCGTGTTTAACACAAGGAACCAATGGACGCTTAGCTGCACAAAACTATAACGGAAGCAATGGTGGGACTTTGGTTTCTGCTGGTTCAGGCGCAGCTTTGAATCAATGGAGTCATGTTGCAGTTACCTTCGATGGCAGCATCACTCGGATTTATTTGAACGGAGTTCTTCTGATTTCAGGCACTTCTTTGAACGCACGAAGAATCACCAGAACAATTAATTACATCGGTAGAAGCAATTGGGCTTCTGATGCTTTTGCTCAGTGCGCCTTTGACGATTTCATGCTTTGGAATCGCGTCATTACCGATACCGAAATACGCGTACTGGCATCCGATGGTTTAATCGATAGCAACAGTCCTGTTTGTGAAGGTTCTACGCTTCAATTGATCGGTCCTGAAATCTTGGGTGCTCAATACAATTGGACGGGCCCTGCTGGGTATACTGCCTCAGGTTTGCAGGCTTATCGCCTTCCCACGACAGTGGCGCATAGTGGAAACTATAATTTAACGGTAAGTCTAAATGGATGTACTTCAGGCATTCAAACCGCTGCTGTACAAGTGATAAACAATCCAACGCCGCCAACTGTAAGTTTCACAGGCTTGCCGTCTTCCACCAATACATTAGCTAGCCCTTCTACATTAACAGGTTCGCCTGCTGGCGGATATTTCAGCGGCATTGGTGTAGCTGGAAATACATTTAATCCAGCGGCTTCTGGACAAGGTGATTTTGCGGTTTTATATAACGTGCAAGGAACTGCGGCATGCGTGACAACGG
>CANHIS010000166.1 GCA_947460255.1 Bacteroidota bacterium | reverse complement strand
TAAAAAAGCAAATAGCAGCTGCTAACAACGGCTAGCCAAAATTTGGGCATTTAGGAAGATTGAGAATTTCGATTTCTTTGTAACTTCGTAGTTGAGTGAAGGATCTAGTTCACCAATCCCAAACTTCGGCTAAGCCGCGAAACGTTAGCCTCGAGCAGAATTTGCTCAGAAATTTTTGGTTGATCGAACAATTTTCCTGGAATCGTTTTTGGAATTTCTTCAATGAATAAAGAAATAGAAATATCAAGATCAATAATTATTTGCTAAAATCAATGAAAAGCCTTTACAAGCTGTCACCGCAGCATTGATTTAACTCCAAAGGATATCTTTATTGAATTGGCATGAAATTTGAAAATCTCCGCGCCGTTAAAATTCATGTGTTCGCGCATCAATTTTTTTCCACATTTAATTCCATGAAGGTGTATCCCGAAAAACCTTTAAAGAGTAGGGCCAATAAAATTAACAATGAAAAAAACGATTCTGATTTTATGTCTATTATTCACTCTTCCTGGCTTTAGTCAGTGGGAAGCAGACTTAAAAAAAACGATTAGTTGGTACCAGATTACTCCAACTGGTAATTTAATACTTGCCACTAACGATGGTATCGTAGGCATAAATGAAAGCAACGGCGTTTTGCTCTACACAATTCCTAATGTAATATCAGCATTAGAGGAAGAATTTCAGGTAATTCCAAACACTCCATTTGGAATGATAAGCCGCATGGAGGGACGACTAGAATCAAAATTGATTTTCAAACTTACGGATGGCAAGGTGCTTTTTGATTCAAAAAAGGAGGGTATTAGTATCGGCAAGCAGTATTTGCTTGGTAGCACAGGCGATTTTATATTTCAAGGGATTCGCGGGAAAGAGTCGGTATTTTTCCTTGTCGACATTGCTACTGGAACCATCCGCTGGGAGCAAAGTAATTTGTTTGGCAAGGGAATTTTTGCAGAGGTAATCGATGGTGCTCCTATTGAAAACGAAGAGGGGAATTTCATTATTCCTACTGTTGGCGGGATGAGCGGTGGCTCTATTTATTGTTTTTCACCGCAAGATGGAAAGCAACAATGGAAGGCTGAATTACCCAAGCTCAAGGGCGCTCAGACTACAACAAAAACAGAATCAAAACTAGCTACTTCATTTCTAGAAAAAGACAAGTTTATTTACATGCGCGGTCAGAGTGTGATGGCCTACAACATCAGTAATGGTCAGACAATCTGGTCTGAACCTGCAAAGCAACGAGGCCTGCCCGATCGGGTAATTTACGATCCATTCGGGTTGATTGTTGCAAGCGCCGTAGATCCAAATAATACCATTTTTAAACCAACTATGGTCATGTATGATTACAAAACCGGGAAA
Source organism: Bacteroidota bacterium (assembly GCA_947460255.1). Lineage (GTDB taxonomy): Bacteria > Bacteroidota > Bacteroidia > M30B66 > M30B66 > CAMCXT01. Next base: position 4,873 of record CANHIS010000166.1, on the reverse strand, counting down.
GAGATATGGCCCGAGCAGGTTAAACTGAAAGGTACCGTAACAAATTATAGTTATTGCGACAAAGGCCTACTTATTAGCATGGACGCTGGAAATGGAAAGAGTTTGATCAATATTGTTGATATCGATAAAGGGGTTTACCTTTTCGAAAATGCTTATAAAGTAAATGGCTTAGTACAAGAAATGCAATTGCTTGGCTCAGCTGTCTATATACGCACCAATTTAGAGGAAGATTTTGTGAGCATGGAAAACGGCAAATCGCTTTTAACAAAAAACATTTCATCAAAACCCGAACAGCCTATTATTAATGTGCGTTCCGGTGATCTGTCGTTTACGTTTAATCCGGCTGACGATATCTTGTATAAGACCGATTTAAGCAAGCAATCGCAAATTGCATTGAGTGCGAGTAAAATTGATTTTGATCAAAAAGAAACACCTGAGCGAATCGGAATTCTTAATGACAAAGTTATTTTATCATCATCACAAACCGTTGCTGCATATAGTTTTGAAGGGAAAGAACTATACAAAACACACATTCCTGCACCTGGAATTTCTGGTTGGAAAAAGGCAATATATGCAACGTCAGCAGTATTGCTTACGATGGACGCTATGCGTTATGCCGAACTTGCTGCGGATGCCAAAAAGGCTTCAACTGCCTCTAAAACGCACAAAGAACGGCAGTTTTGTGATGCCATCGGTCAGTTTGCTAACAATGGAGCCAATGTGCGTCTTTCTGCCGCTGCCAGCGATATGGAAAAAATGCGAACTCGTTTCAAAGCCTCAGCATCGGGCAACACGGTACAGTTTGTTTTAGGTAAACTCGAAAGTAAGGATTACGGCTTATTTGGAATATCAAAAGAAACAGGAGCTAAAGTGAGCGAAATCAACTTTGGAAAGGATAACGACCCTAAATACCTGCTAGACGATATTTCCCGTATTGTATATTACCTAAACGATAATGGCGTGTTGAAATCAATAACGTATTAGTTAATATTTGTATATACGTTTTTTGGAATCAGTGGTAAAAGCTTTTAATGAATTCATCATCAATCAAATAGTCTTCGAGGAAAATCTGCCCAGAGGCTAACAGCGCATTTGCAAAACCGGGGTTTCTCAAAACGTTTGAGAGATTCCGGTTTTGTTTTACATTTGGATTCGCAGATGCATTTCGGTCAAAAGTCCCCGCCTTCGCAAATGCGCGAACCGTTAGTGGTGATTTTGCAACTATCGGCTTAAGCAATCGAATGAAACAGATTGTCTATATTTGCGTTAATGTCAAACGAACTTAAGACAAAACTTTATGATGTCCTTTCAGGAAAGAGCGAAGTTAGGAATGGAGAAGCTATCCAAGCAATCACCAATTACCTTAGACAAAGCCAAGAAACAAGCACAGATACTAAAGGAACAAAGCTCTTCAAAGAACAAGAAAAGCAGAGATTAGAACTCTTCATTACTCGCAATGAGCTTTGGATTGAAAATATAGATTTCACAAAGTATGTTAGCGAAGGAGCCGAGCAGAAAGTCTATCTAAAAGACTCTACTTCTGTCTTAAAGCTCAATGACTCCATTTATTATGAATGCTGGATCGACTATTTCTACAACTTGCTTCTACATAATTACTTTTTTGAGGATACTGCTTATAAGCTAATTGGATTCACAAAAGAAAACAATCAATTATTCGCTGTTGTTGAACAAAACTTCGTTGAAATGACTCAAGCTACTGATTTAAATCTTGTAAAGGATTTCCTTCTCAGTAACGGTTTTGAATCAATCAAAAACAACGACTATGTAAATAATAATATCGGAATAATTATCGAAGATCTTCATGATGAAAATGTTCTCACTAGAGATAGTTTACTTTACTTCATTGATACAGTCTTTTTTATTAAAGATAAATTCTGGGAAAAAGATAAAACCACCACTAACAACGGCTAGCCAAAATTTGGGCATTTAGGAAAGTTGAGAATTTCGATTTCTTTGTAACTTCGTTTTTAAGTAAAGGATTTCGTTCACCAATCCCAAACTTCGGCTAAGCCGCGAAACGTTAGTGCAAATGGCATGCATCGTAAAAACATTGAAAATTATACGGATCTTGACTAACATGCTATCAATAAACAGGTTAATACTTTTTGGAATTTTATCAATTTTTACGTCCTGTATGTCTAATGGTAGGCACTTGAAGAAAAAGTATAATTGTTTGAAAACCAATGTAATTGAATCGAATCATGGAAATAGGGAATATAAAGTTATACGAACAGCCTTTGTAGATACTTTAAATGATTGGATGTATTTAAAAAAAGTTAGATACTATGAAAACTATCCAACGATGTTCAATATTCAATTGGACACACTAGTGTTTTTCAATGACAGTAATAACAGAGCACTTTTGTTTCTTCAACTGCAACGTAATTCAAATTGTAAGTGTACGGATATTGTGGTGTTGATTGCCGCAGAAAAAGACGATGGAAAATGGCATTTTTATAATAGTGTAAATTTTCAATACATTGTTTCAGAGGGACGATCAGCGCGCTACTCTTTCGATGAATTAAGCAGAATGTCTGTTACGCGAGCGATGAAAGACGGATTGGTTACGCGATTAAAAAAATGCAAGCTGAACAACAAGTATATAACGGAAAAATGGTTTCCCGAAAAAAGAAAACATTACCACCAAAAATTTTTGAACAATGAATACTGATGAAATTAAGGTAACATCTCGGTTAAAAATGCCACTAGCACTAACAACTGGTTAGCGCAATTCGGGCATCTGAAGTTCTTATAATCATCAGGTTACTTGGAAATCTTCGTTCACTTTGATACATTTGGGACAGCCTTCCCGAACAGCGCCAACCAGCGAAACGTTAGCAACCATTTAATTAACAGCAATTTACAATTTACTCTGCAAGTCTGATTAATAAATATTACGAAGCACGTATATTTGTACAATACTATCCATCTATAAATAAAAGCATCCTCAAAATGAAATTTACCGAAAGAATTGGACTTACTCCAGTAAAAACTAATCTAGAAAAAACTGGAATTTCAATAGAATTGAGAAACTCACTATGGACGGTCATTTTAGAAAAGATTATAAATTTCAGAAGCAATCAATTGCCTTATAATTTAAAAGGGAAATATGGCATATACACAGAACTTGCAGAATATTACAGACAAGTATGGATACACTTCCTAAAACTACCAATTGATAATTTAATAATATTCAATGGCAGCCTAATAGGCAATGAATCATTAAATTACTTGAGGAATTGGTATTTTAATGCTCATTGGGGAGATGTCCTGAATTTCATTGAATTTTCAGAACGTTTTCATCCAGATTTTGCAAATGCATGCAATATATTTTTGAAAAATGAATTTTCCGCATATAGATTTGTTAATGGACTACTTGTTGAAGTAAATTCAAAAGAAGAAATTATAGAAATTGAAAATGCTATAAGAAATTCAGACAAATTCAAATCAGTTAAAACTCATTTAGAAACAGCACTTAATTTACTTTCTCAAAGAGAAAAACCAGACTTCAGAAATTCAATTAAAGAGTCAATATCATCAGTAGAAGCACTATCTAAAATAATAATTTCCGATTCAAAAACCACACTTGGACAAGCTTTGAAAATAATTGAAATTAAACACAAAATTCCTAATAGTTTGAAATCTGCATTTAACTCACTTTACGGTTTCACTTCTGACGAAGGAGGTATTAGACATAGCCTTCTTGAAAATGACGTTAAAATAGAAATGGAAGAAGCTAGATTTATGCTAGTTACTTGCTCTGCCTTTGTAAATTATCTTATTAACAAACTATAAACGGTTGCTAACAACTGGTTAGCGCAATTCGGGCTTCTGAGCTTCTCATAATCATCAAGTTGATTGGAAATCTTCGTTCACTTTGATACATTTGGAACAGCTTTCCCGAACAACGCCAACCAGCGAAACGTTAGCAGGCATTTACTAATAATCATGCGAGTAATTATCCTATTTACATTATTACTACCATCAATTGGAATCTGTCAATTGGATGCAAATATGACGCTCTTCTTGGGGAATGATACAATTATGAAATTCCCAGCAGACAGCTCAAAATTAGAAACACATGTTCTTGGAATGATTAGATACCTTAACGAGGGTTTTGAAAGTGAGAAAAGTGATCTATCCAAAATAAAAACCACAAGATCATCTGATAAATTAACTTTCTTAAGAGGAGGCAAGTTGATTGTTAATAGTTGCTTCAGCGATTGCGGGAAATATACTTGCGATTTCTATGGTACATGGACTGTCAATAAAAATACTGTAACTCTTGATTTTACGAATGTGGATAATGAAGAACACAATTTTATTTTTACATACGAATTCAACAAAGTGAATGAAAATGTAATTCAACTAAAAAGAATCAATAATTAAAGACGATAGAAATTAAGAAATAAACGCCTGCTAACAACGGCTAGCCAAAATTTGGGCATTCAGGAAGGTTGAGAATTTCGATTTCTTTCTAACTTCGTCGTTAAGTGAAGGATCACGTTCACCAATCCCAAACTTCGGCTAAAGCCGCAAAACGTTAGGTGCAATGCTCGTTTTGCTTCGGCTTCAATATGAAAATGAAATAACTTACCTTTGAGATCATGAAACTGATCGATGACAATAGAGAAAAGCTCATTGAACTTTGTGATAGACACAAGGTCAAAGAGTTATATCTATTTGGGTCAATTCTAACAGAACGCTTTATCGACTCAAGTGATATTGATGTCTTAGTTCAATTTAGCGATATCGAACTCGAAAAGTACTTTGATAACTATATGGATTTCAAAGAACAACTTGAGTTATTGTTTGAAAGAGAGATTGATCTTGTTGAAAATCAAGCAATACG
>CANHIS010000165.1 GCA_947460255.1 Bacteroidota bacterium | reverse complement strand
TAACAAAGAGCAAGAACAATGTACTCTTTGAAATCGACCATCAACCAGCACTCGCATTGTACAAGTCATTTTTAGGAGAGAGCGCAAACGGATTGCCTGCATCGGGTCTTCTATTTCCATTAAGTATGCGAACCAAAGCAGACGAAACACCAGTAGTAAGAACGATTTTATCTGTAAATGAGGATGAGCAGAGTATCACTTTTGCAGGAGATTTACCTGAAGGGTCATTTGTTCGACTTATGAAGGCTAATACAGATCGGTTAATTCAAGGTGCCGTGAGGGCTGCTGAAACCACCAAAGTTTCAGATGAAACTTCAAATCCCGATCTTGCTATTTTAATTAGTTGTGTAGGTAGAAAATTGGTGCTTAAGCAAATGGTTGAAGAAGAGGTTGAAGGTGCTTCTGAAATTTTAGGTTCTAGCTACATTACTGGTTTTTACTCTTATGGAGAAATTTCACCATTCTCTGAAAATGCAGCTTGTGAGCTTCATAATCAAACCATGACTATTACAACGATTTCCGAACGTTGATTCATTCTAACAAAAATTTGATTATGCATCGACTTTTACAAAGGCAAATAAATAAATTATTACCTGAAAATTTGAGGTCTGCAGTTGAAATGCAAGACTTCTTTGAGGCAATTAGCAAGGCTTACATCGATTACGATGCCGATCATGATCAAATTGAAAGAACGCTCGAAATTAGTTCTAATGAACTTTTTAAATCTAATCAACAGCTCAATGAGAGCAATGCGTCTTTAGAAGCAAAAGTTGAATTAAGGACTGCCGAATATGAAAAGTTAAATTCAGAACTTCTTCATGAAATTGATGTACGGAAAATTCGGGAGCAGGAATTACATGAAACGGATCTTCTGTTAACAGTATCAAATGATGCTGCAACCCAGCTTTTGATTGTTCCAGACTACAAACAGGCAATTCAAGCTGCACTTTCATTGTTTGCACCAGTGATTCAATCTCATAAAGTTAGTCTTTATGAAAAAGATGAAATTCGAGGGAAAAGTCATTTATATAATGAACGTTTTTCATGGACGAATGAGTCAGGTCCTGACTTAGACAATCCTTCTCAAAAACGAATTGATTTTTTCAAGGAAGGATTTGAGAATTGGCTTTCGGAATTAAGCACCGGCCGCGTAGTTATTATTTCTGAAACAGACAAAAGCGATTTGAATAAAGAATATCTCCAAAACAAAGGCGCAAAATCAATAATATTTTCTCCTGTATTCTTGGGAGATAAGTTGTGGGGATTTGTTTGTTTTGAGAACCATCACAGTCCTAAGAAATTAAGAGGAACGGAAATCGGGATTTTAAAGAATTTCGCCAGTTCTCTTGGTGGATTGGTACAAAGCAATAATCAAGAGGCTTATCTTGTTAGAAATCGGCAAGAATTGATTGAGGCACAGAATTTTGCCCGAATGGGGACCTTCGAAATTGATCTTGTTAATGGCGTTTCGTCATTTACCGAGCAAGGTGCTAAGTTACTGGGAATGAGTATCGAAGAAATGAAGTTCGATCCCAATCTTATCAACCGACTTAGAAAAAATGTTATTCGTGAAGATTTAGAAAAGATTGATAAAGCTTGGATTTCAGCAATGCAAAACAAGCAAGAAGTGAGACTTGATTTTAGGATTAAAAATGAAGAGGGTTCTATAAGTTGTCTGAACTGGAATGTTAAACCCGAATTTACCAATGATTCAAAGTTGATCAGAGTAACTGGAACATTGCAAGATGTTACAGACAGAATGCTCCTTGAAGAGCGTTCGAAAATGGCACGATTGATCATTGAAAACAGTCCGACAATATTGTTTCGGTGGAGCATGACTGATGAATTTCCTGTTGAATTTGTTTCAGAAAACATCTCACAATTTGGTTATGAAGCTGCAGATTTTTTAGAAAAGAAAATCAATTATGCCGATATAATTTTTGATGATGATATAGACCGGATTCGCGAAGAGGTAAACCAATACAAGGAGGACGGGATTTTGCTTTACACACAAACCTATAGAATCTATAGTAAGTCCGGCGAGATTCGTTGGGTTGAAGACAGAACGATGGTCGAGGTCAACGATCGGTCAGGTGTCACTTTCCATCAAGGTCTGATAACTGATATTACCGATCGAGTAAATGCACAACTTGCGTTAGAGGTAAGCGAAAAACGTTTCCGATCGATGGTGCAGAATTCGTCTGATATCACCTCTATTTTGGATCAAAATGGAACAATTCAATATGAAAGTGCAAGTTTTTACAAGATGTTTGGCTATTCTGCAGAGGAGATTATTGGAAAGCCTGTACAAGAATTTGTGCATCCAGAAGACCTTGAAAATGTGCTTAAAGCCTTTGGAGGATTAATTGCTGAAGGCGAACATCCTTCCATTGTTTTCAGATTCAAAAACAAGAATAATGCATTCACTTACCTTGAAGCCATTGGAAGTAACCAACTCGATGAGCCATCAATCAATGGAATCGTTGTAAATTCTCGAGATGTAACCGAACGCCTTCAACAAGAAAATCGAATGCGTGAGTATTCTGACACACTGGAAAAAATTAACAAAGAGCTAGACCAATTTGCATACATTGTTTCTCATGATTTAAAAGCACCTCTAAGAGCAATTAACAATCTTTCTATTTGGATTGAAGAAGATCTAGAAGGCAAAATGGAAGCTGATACCAGCAAAAATTTCGAAATGCTCCGAGGAAGAATTCATCGAATGGAATCATTAATCAATGGGATCCTTCAATATTCTAGAGCGGGTAGAGTGAAAAGCGAAAATGTTCCAATTGATGTGAATGCTTTTGTCAAAGACATCGTTCAGAATTTAGCGCCACCTGAAAGATTCAAGATTTTAATTGACGACAATCTGCCTGTTATTCATTTTGAAAAAATCGCGCTCGATCAGGTGTTTTCAAATTTTATTAGTAACGCCATCAAATACAATAATAGCACCGAACCTACAATCAAGGTGTCTTATGAAGATCTAGGCTCTTTGTACAAGTTTGGTGTGGCCGACAATGGTCCAGGAATCGCACCCGAATTTTTCGAGAAGATTTTTGTAATATTTCAAACGCTACAAGCCAGAGATGTAATCGAAAGTACTGGTGTTGGTTTAGCTATCGTGAAGAAAATTGTTGAAGAAAAAGGTGGCCAAGTTTGGCTCGAAAGTGAGATCAACAAAGGCACGACATTCTATTTCACACTTCCTAAATTGTAAAACTTCCCCAACATAAATTCCTTTTAAAACTAATTAAAATGAGCGAAAAAACTGTCAATATCCTGCTTGTTGAAGACGACGAGGTAGATGTGATGAATGTAAAGCGTGCATTTCAGAAAAACAATCTGACAAATCCAATGCACCATGCAGGAAACGGAATTGAAGCACTGAATCTACTTCGAGGAACAGAGAATCAACCACCCATTCCAATACCTAGAATTATTCTTCTCGATTTGAATATGCCAAGAATGGGAGGAATTGAATTTCTTCATGAACTTCGAAAAGATGAGCTTCTTAGAAATATCAGCGTGTTCGTTATGACTACTTCAAATGAAGATAAAGACAAAGTAGATGCTTACAACTTAAACGTTGCTGGTTATATCCTAAAACCGCTATCCATGGAGAATTTTGTAAGTGCTGTTTCTATCTTGAAAAACTACTGGACACTCTGCGAATATCCGGGTTAAGCCGAAACTTTTCAGGGTTTCTAACGTACACACACTGAATTTCACAAATCAAACTGCTATATCATTAGCATATTATAAATAGCGCTGCTATGATTAATGAAACTACCATAAGGATTTTTCTAGTCGACGATGACGAAATTGACGCAATGTCATTCGAACGAGCGTTGCGGAAATCTGGTCTCAAATTCTCACTCACACATTGCAATGATGCCAACCAAGCGATGGAAGAAATAAATAGAGTCGACTACGACTGTGTATTTCTCGACTATCAATTGCCTGGATTCGATGGATTGATGTTGTTGAAGAAGTTCAAAGAGGCTGGAATCACTGCACCTATAGCAGTAATGACTTCCCAAGGCGACGAGAAAATCGCTGTTGAAATGATGAAAGCTGGAGCTTTTGACTATTTCCCTAAAGCGGAAGTTAATCCTGAAAACATGCTCAAAATTGTGCGTGCAGGAATGCGACTTAGAGAAATGGAACTTCAAAAACTTCAGGCCGAACGTGCTCTTAAGGAAAACAACAATAAACTAAATGCAATCCTTGAAAGTACCAATGCATTAGTATTCTCCCTCGATAGTAATCTCAATTATACCACCTTTAACACCATCTATAAAAAAATGGTGTGCACCTTATTCGGAACAGAACCATTTCTTGGATTGCCGGCTGCTGACTCTTTCAGTTTCGAAGGCAATCGAAAACTTATTACTGCTTGTTTCCAAAGGGTTCTTAATGGTGAGCATTTGAGTATCACTGAAGAATTTGGCAACCCAGAAAAAAAATCAAATTATTATGATCTGCTGTTTAATCCAATTGTTGGAGAAGATGGTAAAATCAATGGGATCGTTGTTTATGGGCAGGATATTACCGATCGTAAAAAAGCAGAATGGGAAATTCTTGAGTCAAAATTAGAAGCCGAAAGAACCGCAAAAGCAAAATCGGAGTTTCTGAGCAATATGAGCCATGAGATTAGAACGCCTATGAATGCTATCATAGGCCTCTCGGAGCTCCTTTTGAAAGAAACCCTCACCGACAAACAACATGAGAACATGCGGTCGATCAAGTATTCGGCAGATAATCTCTTGGTGATTATTAACGACATCCTCGATTTCTCGAAAATTGAATCTGGTAAAGTTGAATTTGAAAATATCAATTTCGACATCATTCTAAAAATTCAAGAAATCCGTAAAACTTTCATCTTTAAAGCAGAAGAAAAAGGTATCGCCCTCAAATTTCGCGTGGATGAAAATATTCCTCAGTTTGTCGTTGGAGATCCATTCCGTTTAAATCAGATTCTTTTAAATCTGCTTAGTAATGCTGTGAAGTTTACTAAGGAAGGCACAGTTTCCCTTTTCGTTAGTATGGTTGAAGATAAGGGCGAACAGGTTCGTTTGAAGTTTGATATTGTCGATACAGGTATCGGAATCCCTAAAGATAAGTTGGCTTCTGTGTTCGAAAGCTATACCCAAGCATACACTGATATTACCCGTCGCTTTGGTGGCACTGGTCTTGGCCTTGCTATTACGCGACAACTTGTAACCATGCAAGGCGGAGAGATTTCATTAGACTCCGAAATTGGTAAGGGAACAACGTTTTCAGTTCAACTAGATTTAGAAAGGGGAGTTGTTGAAAAAGAATCAACAGCCGAGGAATTAATCGCTGAGTTGCTCGAAAAGCGAGACTTTGAAGGAATGTCGGTTTTATTGGTTGAAGACAATCCAATGAATCAATTCGTTGCAAATCAAGTTCTTGAACTTTGGAATATAAAAGTTGATTTTGCTGATGATGGATTGCAAGCAGTAAATCTTCTTAAAGTAAACGACTATGCGCTTGTCCTTATGGATCTTCAAATGCCAGTAATGAGCGGATATGAAGCGACTGCATACATTCGAGACAGAACAAATCGTTTAAGAAATCCAGAAATTCCGATTATCGCATTAACAGCCGACGCATTTCCAGAAACCAAGAAAAAGGTTATGGAATCGGGCATGAACGACTTTGTTACTAAACCGCTTGAACAGAATGATTTGTACACAAAAATCAAGCAGCATTGCCTGAAAAAAGTAAAGGTCTAACCAAGCTTGAGTCTGAATAACTTTGCCCGGTGATGTTATATCTTCACCGGGCTTTTTTATGTCGGCTACCAAAGTAACTCTCAGAAAATTAACTTCCACAGATCTTGATTTGCTCATAAGCATTGAAACAGATCCAGAAAACCTACTGTTTAGCGCAGACCAATCGATTCCAACTGTTTCCGAACTAACCGATTTTTTGCATTCCACACACGATCTTATCCTTCATGAACAACTCAGGCTGGTAATTGAATATCATGGAACGGCTGCTGGCTTTGTAGATTTGTTTGATACCGACTTCCGAAAACTGAAAGCTTTTGTTGGGATAATCATCCTTAAAGAATTTCGCCGAACGGAGATTGCTTTAAAAGCACTCAAGGAACTGGAAACTTTCGCTAGACTTTATAAATTACAAAGTTTGTGCGCTAAATGTCGGCACTCGAATATTCAATCTTTGAACTTATTTAAAAAAGCTGG
>CANHIS010000164.1 GCA_947460255.1 Bacteroidota bacterium | reverse complement strand
TTTTCGACTCATCGACATTTAATCAACAGCTGATTGGATATCTTTTGCTGAAAATATAAGTTTCTCCTTGACGTGCTTTTGAAAAATTCAGACATTGATACTGGGAAGGGGTTAGCATTGGGAAGCTTCCCCAACAACATTTCAGGCAATTCAACAAATTTTGTTATAAACAGGAAGTCTGAATTTCAAATATCATTCGTGATTTAGTTTCTACCAAAAATGAAATTCGATGTGATTTTCCTTCTTCCAATTTCTCAAGAATACCTGATAATTCTATGAAGCAAAAAATTTATCCAAGCACTTTTCTGCTCATCGAGATTTAATCAACAGCTGATTGGATATCTTTTTTTGAGACGATAACTTTCTCCTCGACGTGCTTTTGAAAAATTCAGAAATTGACACTAGGAAGGGGTTAGCATTGGGAAGCCTCCCCAACAACATTTCGGGCAATTCAACAAATTTAGTTTTGAATGTCATAGGCGAAATACTACCCAAATTGAGTTTCAGATTTTAAGTAACTCCAATATTTGTTTCAGATTATAATTTTCACAATGCCTTATTATTCAGAAATTTAAACCTAGCATAAATTCTACGATTAAGACCAAAACAAATTGTCTATATCCACCCAATCAGACCAAGTACTAAATGGCATAATCTTCGCGTTGCGGAATTAAACAATCCTAATTCATTGGCTATGAAAAAGTACATCTTGGGAATTCTTCTTTGCACAATTGCTTCGAAATTCCATGCTCAGGTTTACAAAAACTTTAAAGCCAACGATTTAAACACGTTGATTCAACAAAGTCAATCCGATGAAATTCTAAAAAAAGAAAGGGCTTGTGCATTGATCATTCATGACCTAATCAATGATTACCGCATTGCCAATAAACGCTCAAGACTAAGGTGGAACGATACACTTTGGCTAGCCGCAAGAAATCAAGGCAACTATTTAGAACACAACAAGCAATTTCAGCACGAACAAACCAGGGGAAAAGAATTCTTCACCGGAATTAGCGAGCAGGAAAGAATTCAATTTGTTGTTGGACAAGAAATTATGCTTCAAGCATCTGGAGAAAATTTATTTAGCACCGGCTATGCATTTTCAAATGATCACCTTGCTAAGCTTGCCTTTGAAGGTTGGAAAAACTCCGATGGTCACAACAGAAATATGCTACACAAAGACTTCCAAACCCATGCAGTTTCAGTTTTTATTGGCGATCGCAAAGTGATTATTACTGAAGTTTTAACATCCGATTTTATGAAGATAAAGTCGGCTATTTATGCCACAAATGATAGTCCGTTGATGATCTCTGAATCTCCTGATGCTCGCCCAAGAGATAGATTCAACCAATCTCAAAATCAAGAGGTTAAAGTGATGTCCACAACTGCAATGAAAAAGGAACTAGGAAACGTATTTTATTATTTGAAAGTGAAATCAAATTTGCCAAATGGAATGACAAGAGAATCGCGCTTGAATGATCATGCAGAAAAAATTGCCGTTGAAAAATTACAATTGGCAATTAAAGACCGTACTTGGTTAAAATCAGTTTATCAAGAAACATTCTATCATGAAAATGATTGTAATGCCTCTCCTGCCAACGTATTTCAGAAGATTTTTGGAAATAAAAAGAACAAAAGCTTTGAAGTACTTTTTGCTTTCGATGCATTAAAATATGACTCTGAATTGGTGGGTACAACAGTATATTCCTATTGGAAAAACAAGCTTTTAGAAGTTATGCCCAATGCAAGTAAATATGGGTATTTCATTGCCCTAAAAAAGAAAAATTCTCATTTCATCGTTTCTGCTGTTTTAGAAGTTCAAGCATAAATCCAAATAATTGGAATTGCTTTGCATCTTTGCCGACAACCAATTCCTTTTTTTTTCCATGGCTGATTACAAACCAGGTAGCAATCCTTTCGGACCAGATCCCACTGTACTGAAGGATTTACTTACTTATAGAATGCCCTTTGGAAAATACAAAGGCCATAGAATTCGGGATCTTCCAGTTTACTATCTTGAGTACTTCGCGCGTGAAGGATGGCCAGAAAGTCGGCTTGGCGTGCTGATGGAAACCATGCACCTTATTCGACAAGAAAACCTAATTGAAATACTGCATCAATTGGATAGAATCCAAGGAAACAGATGATAAATTTGAACATTATTTGTTCGTAAAATCAGCCTGCAAAAGATAATTGAGCTCGCCCATCAATAATTTGTGATTTACATTTACGCATAGGTTTTCTTTCCCATGCAACAATATCACGACCTCCTAAATCATATCCTTCAAAACGGAACCAAAAAGCAAGATAGAACTGGAACAGGAACTATTAGTTGTTTTGGCTACCAAATGCGATTCGACTTATCCGAAGGCTTTCCACTTCTAACAACTAAAAAGCTCCACGTTCGATCAATCATCCACGAATTACTGTGGTTTTTACAAGGAGACACCAACATTTCGTATTTAAAAGAAAATGGCGTTAGCATTTGGGATGAATGGGCCGACGAAAATGGAAATCTTGGACCTGTTTACGGCCACCAGTGGCGCTCGTGGCCAGGAAAAAATGGAGAAACCATCGACCAAATTTCGGACCTGGTCCGAATGATTAAATCCAATCCCGATTCTAGAAGGCTAATCGTTAGCGCTTGGAATCCTTCCGACATTCCAAACATGGCACTTCCACCCTGCCATTGCTTGTTTCAATTTTATGTTGCCGACGGAAAACTAAGCTGCCAACTATATCAGCGATCGGCCGATACATTCCTCGGTGTGCCCTTCAATATTGCATCTTATGCCCTACTCACCATGATGATTGCACAAGTTTGCGATCTGCAACCTGGCGAATTTGTCCACACCTTCGGCGATGTTCACTTATATCTTAATCATCTTGAACAAACAAATCTACTCCTCAGCAGAGATTGTAGAGAACTGCCAAATCTGCGCATTAATCCAAATGTAAAAGACATATTTTCATTCACTTACGAGGATTTTACCTTAGAAAACTACAATCCACATCCAGCCATTAAAGCCGCCGTTTCTGTATAATGATATCCATAATTGTTGCAACAGGAAAAAATCGGGGAATTGGCAAGAACAATCAACTGCTATGGCATCTTCCCGAAGATCTTAAGTATTTCAAAAGAAGCACTTTAGAAAAACCAATTATCATGGGGCGTTCAACTTTCGATTCCGTAGGAAGAGCTTTACCCAAGCGCCGAAATATCGTTATTACAAGAAATCAGAATCTAAAAATCGACGGGGCTGAAGTTGTACATTCACTTGAACAGGCTATCCAACTTGTTGAAAATGAACCTGAAATAATGATCGTTGGAGGGGCCGACATTTATTCTCTGGCCCTTCCAATCACCCAACGAGTTTACCTCACATTGGTTGATGCAAATCCCGATGCCGATCGTTTTTTTCCTGTTCTGCCCTCCGGGGAATGGGAGCTGACGAGTGAATCCATCCACCCGGCAGATAATTTCCATTTCGCTGAAATGAAGTTCCAAGTTTGGGATAGAATTTCAATCTGATGCATCAAGTTCTCTGTCGTCGAAATCGATTCAATATAAGCTCAGATGTGAGTTTAGTTTGAATCGATTTATTGTAATTGAATTTCTATCCTCATAAACAATACAATCGAGGCTTCAAGTGATCAAGAAATTTTATTTGATCCAAACATTATATCCGACTCATAGTCTAATAAAATCAGCTATTTAACTCTCTAAATCATCTCTATTTGTACTTGAAATATTAATCGCTAACCTGTCGCAAATTTTGAGCACTTTTGCCGAATGGACGCATTGAAAACATCACGACTTTCTGCCTATGCAACACTAATAGTGGCATTGCTTCTATGCACCTTTAGGTTAAGCCATGTGGAGGAAAGAGAACTTTCATGGGATGTACTCGGTTACTACCTTCCTCTTCCTGCTACTTTTATTCATAACGATCCTTTACTTACAAATATTGATTGGCTTAAAGAAACCAATGAGCGTTATGAGCTTACTGGCACGCTCTACCAAGTTTCTCAAAACGATAAAGGTCAAACAATGTATTTCTTCCTTTTTGGAATGTCGTTGATTTATTTACCCTTCTTCCTTATTGGTCATTTGGCTGCACTAAGTTTTGGTTATGAAGCCAATGGCTTCTCTGAACCTTACATTTGGAGTATGGTAATAGGTGCATTAATGTACACATTGATAGGCCTATATTATCTCAGAAAATTTTTACTTGAATACCTCTCCGATCGAGCTACTGCATTCGCAATTCTTGTCATTTTCTTAGCAACAAATGCAGTTCATCATCTCAATATTAAGAATCTTGAGACTGTAAATTTTCTATTCACAATATCTGCATTTACACTCTATAAAACGGTTCTTTGGCTTCGGAATCCATCGTTTAAAACACTGTTGCCGATAGGCTTATCAATTACATTAATCACTTTGATAAAACCTAGCGAAATCATCATAGGTCTTATTCCATTGCTATGGTTGGTTGGATCTAAAAAAGCATTTACCGAACGCTTGCATCTTCTTTGGAATCAACGCAAAGCAATTATTTATACATCGATCATCTGCTTAATCATTTTGAGTCCACAGTTGATTTATTGGTACAAAATGACTGGTAAATGGATATACGACAGCTATAAAAATCCAGGAGTTGGATTGGATCTTACTTCACCGCACATTCTCCCAGTTTTATTAAGTTATCGTAAAGGATGGCTCATTTATACACCAGTGATGCTGCTAGCTTTATCTGGCCTTGTCTTCGTTTACAAGAAACGTAAGGATCTTTTTATTCCCATAGCTATTTACAGTGGATTGTCGTTTTATATTGTTTCAAGTTGGACCGAATGGTGGTATGGCGCTGCATTTTCTATTCGCCCACTGATTATACTTTATCCTCTTTTGGCTATTCCGATGATTTATTTCATTAAATATTTTGGGAATCAAAAAAAGTGGATAACAACTGGAATTTTTATTCTCATCTTTCTATTTGCAGCATTTAATCAGTTTCAATGGTGGCAACTAAGAAATTGGATTATAGACCCTTATAGAACTACTGGCGATTATTTTGCAGCAACTTTCTTGTCGACTTCAGTTCCCGAAAATGCAGATAAAATAAAATTAATAAATCGAGATTTTTCAGGAATTAACATCTTTGAAGACAAGTCTAATTACACAGAAAAAATACTTGTGAATCGATCATTTGATTCCGAATCGGAATACATCGTTACCGAAGGGGATTCAAAATTCTATAGAGTAAATGCTGAATTCGAATTTAGTTTAGGACAAAAAAATCCTGTTCTAGATTTAATTTCAAAAGATCATGCTTGGATTGAATTTAGCTTCGACTACAAAACTTCCGAAGGTCAATGTGCTCAACAACCTGCATTGGCAATGGCTTTGGAACGAAAGGAAGGATCATATGGATACATGAATTATAGCCTTCCCAAAGACACAACCAAAACATGGAAGCATTTCCAAGCATCTTATTTAACACCTGCAATTAGGAATAAAAAAGATGTATTTAACTATTATATCTGGAATCCAGGTAAATGCTATGTTGATATCGATAACTTAAAAATTAGCATTTGGGAACCTATCAAGCATTATAACCCCGAAGAACTGATTATCTTTTAATGACTCTATAGAAATTGGGGGTTCCATTGTTATCAAAATATCGAATGAAATAAATTCCAGATTGTAATTCAGTTAAATCCAATTGAACTATTTCATTCGATTGATTGGCCATAAAATATTTCTCTATCCTTCTTCCACTATAGTCCATAATTGATAGATCATTAATTTGGCCTCTCAAATAAATAAACTTTTCGAAAGGATTGGGATAAACAACTGTTGAGTTATATTCAAAATCCTGAATTCCTATTATTTGATTACAATCTTGATTCATTGAATTGAGGTACACAGGAGTGCCATTCTCCCAATAACAAAAGAAACTATAGCTACATTCTAAAGTCGGGAATACAGATTCAATTAACCCGAAATTTGTTCCAATTCCTTCAATCAAGGTAAATTGAGCAGAACCCTCTATTTGAAATGTTTTACGGTATTCATTTTGAATTAAAATAGAATCAGTTGCAACGACCACTAAATCTGTTTGTGGATGCACAGAAGTGGATGGAAGAATATCATTTATTTGTAGATCAAAATCATACATCAATGTTTCATCGCTCAAACCATACTTGACAAATACTTTCTTGTCAGCTTGTCTTATTAAACAGTTTAAAAACATACTGGTATCTGCAATA
>CANHIS010000163.1 GCA_947460255.1 Bacteroidota bacterium | reverse complement strand
CTCGATACCCCTGACTAATAGCTACCTCAATGATGCGAATATTGATGTGATGAATCTTGATCCGGTCTTTTCTCCTTACAATGTTGAAATTAATTATTGGGAGTTAACCCCTGCTGGCGAATTGGGTACACTTTGGTGTTCGTATGAATATTCAGTCGAATTAACGCAGCCACCTTGTAATATCGAATTTACCGAATTTTCGATCGATTTAAACCCCTGCAGCCCCTCTTTTGGCCAATATTCAGCGGGAGTTTCGGGCAATGCTTGCTTTTGGGATGGAGGCAGTGTAATTGTTAACAATATTATGTTTTCAGGATACGCTTGGGCGGGTGATTTTTTGTTGCCTCCATTTACGTACAATTCGTCTATTTCAGGAGCAACTATTTGGGGTTGGGGAATTAAGCCCGGCGATAATGTGCAGTTCTGGGCAAGCAATGGAAACACAAGTTTCACTTTTGCGCCTGATGTAGATTATTTGGATTCTTGCACTACACTTTCTGACATTATTCAAATTCCCTGCGATATTGAAATAGAAGAACTTGTGACAGTAGATAATTTTTGTCAACAAGTGGAGTTAAACGGCCGGGTTAATTCGGCTTACATGTGCCAGTATTTGAATTTATTCGATATTTCGAATTGGACAATAACAGCCTACGATTTGGATGGAAATTATTTATCTGCAAATACTATTAATGCCGACAGTACATTTTATATTCCCAATTTAGTTGATACGAATTCGCAAGTTAAATTGGTTTGGCAATTAGGCGAAAACTGCCGTACAGAAAAGATTGTCGCTATTCCGCCATACGAATTAAATGCAGCTCCTGTGGCCGACAATTATTCAATTTGTCAGGGCCAAACAGCAATCCTCAGCAGTCCGTTGGATGGAGAATTTAATAGCCTGTGGCTCGATGAAAACTACACTGAAATTTCAGGAATAGGCGAAATCACAGTATCGCAGGGAGGAACATATTATCTTGTTGTGAGCCACCCGCTTTACAATTGCATCGATACTGCTTCCATCGCAATTACATCCTCGCCAGTAATTACGTCAAGTGCCGCAGCAAGCTTTTGTGCAGGCCAAACGTATATATTACCCGATGAAACCACAACCGACTCCAGTGGTTCCTATTCTTTCCAATACACAACATCCTTTGGTTGCGATAGCATTTACACCTTAAACCTAACAGAAGAAATTTGCACCGGTTTAACTAATTCAGCCATTGCAGGAATCGAAATTTACCCAAACCCAAGTTCGGGTATTCTTCATATTAGCAACATCCCGCAAGGCAGCAGAATTAAACTCATCAACGCGCTCGGACAAGTATTAGTGAATATGGATGCAACAGATGCTCAAACCACGCTCGATTTGAGCAGTTATACCAAAGGAATTTACACCATCATTCTGGAAGATGATGGAGAAATAATTACCCGAAAAATACTGCTAGAGAAATAAATTATTTAAACAGACAATTGTTGAAGCAAGGAATTTAAATTCAAAATGCGCTGTTTAATGAAAAAAATGAGCATTTAGCATACCAATAAAAAGAACGAAACATTAAAAAGACAACAATGCAAAACCTAAAGAACGTACTGATTTTAGTTTGCTCAAGTTTAATAGTACTCTCGAGCTGCAGCGAAAATTACTCGAATGGCGAACGAATTGGAGTTATCACCCAATTTTCGGAAACAGGTTTAGTTTGGAAAAGCTGGGAAGGTCATTTAAACGTAACGCAAACCGGCATGAACAGCAGCGTTCCGTTTGATTTTTCAATTGACAATGACAAGCCCGATCAAAAAATAATCAATTTACTTGATTCGGCGGCTCAATATGGCTGGAAAGTTAAATTGGTTTACCATGAAACGGCTGGCAAGAATTGGTTTAACAACAGAGGGGAAACGAGTCATTTTATTACCAAAGTTGAAGTACTCGAAAAGAATTTCGGCAACGCATTTAACGGAAATTTGCAGCAAAAAAACACCGGAAAAGTGGTTGATACTGTTTATGTAGTGATTACGCCTGATAATCCAGACTATAAAAAGTTCTTTAAATGAAATTTGAAATTAAAGGCCTTCTTTAAGTAATTCACCAAATTAAAAACTCATGCTCGCACTCCCCCAAAAATGGAAAAACTACGACCTTCTTCAAAATGAAGTCGTAAAAGGTTCGCTCCGCTTCAAACACTTATTTGCACATAACGCTCACATTCAAGTTAATGGTGGCGATGCATATAATGTCAATTCTAAATTTGCTTGGTTCACTCCCAGTTTCGAGATTACCCAAAACCATACGTCGGTAGGGCAAATGCGCATGAACTGGGAAAGTGAAGTTTCGATTACGCTGCCCGATGCAATTGCTCAGAAAGTTATTTCGAAAGGACTCTTCAGTAAAACATATTTTATCGAAAATCAGAACACTGCCAAACGCATCGAAATTAAGCGAAAATTAAACTGGCGTAAATTGCGCTATACATATGAGATTGCCGATTCAAACGCGGCACATTACGAATTAACGTGTTTGCTAGCGATTCATGCCATTAAAAATATAGATCAACGCATGGCGGGCTTTCTCGCGGTAAGCATAGTTTTATTTAATCAGTTAATTACAAGACTTTAAAGAGGATGCAACTAATCAAGAAAAATAGCTTAATTCTTTTAAGTTTGAACGCCAAAATAGTCATGTTATGCACAGTCTCACAAAATATCTCGGAATAATAAATAATATAATTTGGCAAAATATAAAATAGTGTTTATATTTACCATAACCTGCTTAAACAAATTTCAATTATGCAAAATTTGGGAACTTCAAAAAGTAAATCGAAAAAAATAGGTGTCTGTTTTTTCGCGTTTTTAATTTTTACTACGATACAAATCCTCGGTCAAGAAAATTTGAATTTCCATAAGTCTGAATACAGTGTTTCTTTATGTGGAGCTGACAAAGATAGTGCTAAAGTTAAATACAGTGATTTATTAAAGTGTACAGAATTAACTTTGGTTTACAAAGATGTTAATGGAAATACCCTTGAATCTAATAATAAATATACTATTAAATCTTTCAATATCGGCTTTAATATAGAAGGAATTTACAGAGAAATAAATAATGTCGGAAGTAAACTAAACAAAGAGACTTTAGGATTTATTAAAAACAATCAATCTAGAAAAGCGAACGCAATGTTTATTAGTGATATTTATCTTATTAATTCGGACGAAAAAACAGAAACAAAAAACAATGGCATTCTTTTAATATTACAAGAATGATTCAGTAAATAAACTATTGACTTTTGTAGGCCATATTCTTCATTAAATCAATGGCATTTTCAAAATTAACACACAAGTATATTTTAAACTTGCCAATTGAACAGAGAATTTGAATTAACACCGAAAATCAGAGCAGAAAACATACTGTTATTCAGTGAAGTTAGCAATATTCGTTACTTAACTGGTTTCTTCAAAATTGTTAAACAGAAAGCGATAGCGCAGAACAGCGGTTTTGCGCAATGCGAAAAGCCGAGGACCGTTAGGTGGCGATGTGCTTTGGGATATAAAACTCCTATCGAACATATCGGGCGTTTGGAAAAAAGGAATACAAATACACTAAGCAAAATATGCTTGACAGGTCTACCATTCTGAACACGAAAACTAATAGACATTAGTCTTTTATCAACCCGATGAAATTTCTCAACTGGCATAAAAATAAAGATTATGTTGACTTGCTCTTTTCCATCCATTTAAAAAACATTCATGAAAAACATTTATTTGACAATCCTTGCATTTTCAATATTCAATGCTTCACAAGGACAAACTATTGAAACATTAACTGTTTCTGGTGGTAAAACCTATGGAGATCATAAAGTACTAATATATACTCCAGCTGAATATTCTGATAGAAACAGAAAATTTGAAGTTGTTTATGTATTGGATGCCCAGCAACGAGAATTTTTTGATGCAGTGCATACAACACTGGCATTTCAAACATTCGGCATCCGTCCCATGATTGTGGTAGGTATTTCTTCCAATAACCGAAACTATGACTTTTTGCCCGAAAACAAATTCCCGGAAACAGCTCAAGAACTTGCGGGGCAATTAGGCGGCGCTTCAGTTTTTAGCGATTACATCGAAAAAAAACTTATGCCTTTCATTGAAAATAAATATAGGGTATTGCCCTTCAAAATTGGAATCGGATTTTCGAATGGTGGAACATTTTTAAACTACAATTTGCTCACAAAGCCTGCAATGTTTGACGCAATCTTTTCCATCGACGCGAATTTGAGCTACGACAGAGGGCAAATAATTGATCGATTAAACGAAAACAAAACTTTAGATTCATCCAAACTGTTTTATTACACATGCTATACTCCTGCTGGAGGGAAATGGGTTGAGAGCGCCGATCGTTTTAATGAGCAGCTGAAGAGTAAAACAAGCATGACAATTGAAAAGGAGGTATTTCAATCCGAAACTCATACAACAGTATTTCAACAGGGAATTTTAAATGCAATAAAATGTTTTTATCGATATCAGTTTTTTAATTCGGAAAGACTTGTAATTCACTTAAAAACGATGGAGAAACTAGGAGGCATTAGAGTTAATGAGGAAGAATTACACCGAATCGCATCCATTTATATGCAGTATAATTTAGTTGATGATGCAAGAAAATTGCTACTTAGTTTTGAGAATATCTTAGCTGATGATATACAAGACAGCAATGATTTATTCTCTTTATTTGAAACCGGAAAATTGTATAACGCATTAGGCTTTACGGATAAAGCAAAAGCATATTTTGTTTTTTGTAACAACAAACTCGAACAAAATAAAAATAAAATGAGTGTTGAGTATTACAACTTTGGAAAGGAAAAAATCAAAGAACAATTGAAAAATATCGAAAATTCGAAACAGTAGAGAGTCAGTCTTTTATGCGAATTAAATGTACAGGAGCTGCAGATTTGAATAATTCACCAGTATGGTTATATATTCAATTTTACCATAAACCCTATTCGGATTTTTAATTGCAACAAAGTACATCATCACGCTATTTTCTGTAAAATGAAAGACGATAAAAAACTAAGTCTGCAGAAGCATTAACGAATTGGGTATTTACTTCTGATATAGGGCACTGCTTACATGGGATATTGTGTCATTATAACGTGGCGAAAAGAGGCAGAAATGACAATTCTGCCCGGACTTTTCTTGGTCCAATTTTCCTCGCGTTTTTTTGATGAAAAAGATGGATACCAAATAGGGAATACTTAAAAAGTCAGAAATGCAGCTAATGTGAGACGACAAGGTGAAGTTGTATATTTAATAATGTGAGCCGCAGGCAACTAACCGATGTTGTATTTCTGACTAACGAAAAAACAGACATATTCAATAATCCATTGTGCGCAAGAATTGAGCAAGTAGCAAGAAGTATTTTACAGGTTTAATTCTCTTTTTACAAGCAAGTAACTCATTAAATAATGACTGAGTGTTTTTCAGTAGACCCTAAATAACTTCAAAATACCAATTAATGGGTATATTTTGTAACGTTCATATAATTTAAGTTTGCGTTTACTTAAACGTGCCTAAAATCGATTAAATCATCATGAAAAATATTATTCTTGGAATTACTTCGGTTTTACTTTTACTTAAAAGTATACATGCTCAAGGGCCGCAGTGTCAACCTACAATTTTTAAAAGCATAGAAACATCTCAAATTGTGCATTTGGATGGAACATTATTATTTACAGAGCCTGTTTCTACAGGTGGGCTTTGGCGAAGTGACGGAACCATAGCAGGAACAACAAAAATTATAAATTCGCCCGGTTATATAGAATTCCCAACAAAGCCCTGTATTCTAGAAGGATATATTTATTTTTATACGGCATATCCAGCCTTGCAACTTTGGAAAACAGATGGATCAGAAGATGGAACTGCCTTAGTTAAGGAATTTGCTGATGCCAATGCCATTCGTAGCCTTGTTGCTACAAATTCTTCGGTGTTTTTTCTTCTAGAAGGAAGCAATTACGTGAATAAATTATGGAAATCAGACGGTACCGAAAGCGGAACCATGCTTGTTGCCGATACCGATCCCAGCAATTCGCTGTCGTGGGACCCATTTCGCTTATTTGCTTCAAGCGATTATGTATTCTTTCATGCCGGTACACCGTTAACAGGCGTAGAAATATGGAAAAGCGATGGTTCCTCTTCAGGAACAGCAATTATCAAAGACATAAATCCCGGTCCATTTGATGGGACGTATCACATATTAAATGGCACAATGGCCGAATTAAACGGTAAGGTATATTTTTATGGTGGGGCAGGTAATAGTACAGGTGAGCAAGGTTTATGGGAAACAAATGGAACCGAATCCGGAACTCAATTCGTACAATCGCTAGGTAGCTTTTCGAATGCAATTCGTCACGGAAATGCT
>CANHIS010000162.1 GCA_947460255.1 Bacteroidota bacterium | reverse complement strand
TAAAAAGAAAATTACTGGCATTCTAGGTGCTGAAATGTCGCAGGAACTTATAATCCAAGGTCAAACTGGCGAACCCAAAAAGATTGCACTCGACCGAAAAAAGGTACAAATTCGTTAGTTGATTTTCACCAATCTTTTTCTTTGAATTTCCTGTTGGTCTAATTCCAGAAAATAAATTCCACTTGAAATTAATTCGGTGTTAATCCACTGCGAAGGACTGATGATTTCTCCTTGTAAAATTACTCTTCCATGCATGTCGATTAATCGATAATTCTTGGCTTGAGAATTCAGCATAAACCCTTCGTTGAATGGATTTGGGAATAACTCAGGTGAAGAATTAATTTGTTTTAGTGAAACAGTATTTTCGATACAAGTAGAAAATGCAGAGCTGGAATTACTAGAAATTTCAGTTGCCAGGAACATGAGTCGCGGTGTGGGCGCTGAAATCGTGGCTTGCCAATTCCCCAAATCGTCTGTAAAGATGGTTTGAAGCAAGTTTGTTCCTTCGCAAGCCGGGCAATTTTCTGTTCCTGAAAATAGATCGATTCTAGCACCCGGAATTGCAGTTCCTGTAAGTATTCCATTGCTCAAAATACCTAAACCAGGCAAAATGCCATTGTTAAAACCTACATCGCCAACAATTCCTTCTGTTCCAGCTGATTGGCTGTTACAGAAAAAGCGGTTGGCAAACATAGAAACCTCATTGCAATTTGCACTTAAACGAATGCCTTCTAATCCGTTCGACTGAATAAAATTGGGCAGCGAATCGAAACCAATGGTGATGTTTTGACAACTTCCAGTGAGTTCAATTCCTTGTTCTATATTTCCTTGGATGGTATTTCCAATAATTTCAACATCCGAAGCTGACTGTACAAAAATTCCATCTGCAGTGTGACCTTCAACTAAATTATTTTCAATTTTTCCTGAAGCGCCATTCCAAAGTTCTATGCCTCGGTTTTGTGTAACAGCAAAGGGAATTGAATCTGCACTCACGCCAATAATATTTCGAAATATAATTCCATTTCCGGATTGAAATTGAATTCCTGTTTGTCCATTTCTGGAAATTACATTCCCATTTCCTGAAGTAAATCCAATTTCGAAATTATCCGCATTGGCAATATAAATTCCAAATTCAATGTTGCCTAACGGAGAACTTCCATCACTGCCAAGGCCGATGTAATTGTTTAGGATTTTCACATGATCACCCGACAATGCAATTCCTCGTGAATTTCCAGTGATAATATTTCTGTCTGCTTCATTAATTCCTCCGATGGTGGATGAATCCCCAATCATTTCAATGCCGTATTCTGCATTTCCAATTTCATTTAAACCCGAAATATCACATCCAATTTTATTGCCTACAATGCTTATCTGTCGGGCAAATTGATTCACAGTAATTCCATGTCCCAAATTCCCAGAAACCACATTGTTTTTAATTTCGAGGAATTTACCATCTATCATTAATCCATAACCACTTTCATTTCCGAAATTCTGTGTTCCTGAAATATCTGTTCCAATCAAATTATTTCGCACAATTGAATTATCTGAAGAAATACGAATTCCGCCTTCACCATTTCCTGAAATCACATTGTTTTCGACCAGATATCCTTCGTTCTCGCCCACAAAACCTATCGAAACACCAATTCCTCCGTTTCCTGAAATTGAATTCCCTAAATAGGTTACACCAATTTTATTTCCAATCAATTGTAAGCTATCTCCACCAGCAACATAAATTCCACCCAGTGCATTTCCACAGATGGTATTGCCTTCTAAAGGATTGTTTCCACCAATAACTCCGTTGATTAAAAATGAACCTACCGAAATTCCAAAACCTTGGTTGCTTTCGGGTTGTAATCCAGTGGTATCAATGCCTATAAAGTTCGATTGAATCACGGTTCCAATTAAATCAAACCCAGAAATTCCTGCACCTGAACCACCACTGAGTACATTGCCTTTTTCTGGAGCTCCAATTCTTGTTCCTGTGTTTAATTCAGAAACATTGAATAAAATCGAAATTCCAAAACCTTTGATGTACAAGCCATATACTTCGCAATTATCGGCGTATAAGCGCACCCCGAGTAAGTTCGCAACAGCAGCACGAACAATTACTTTTGCATCGCTGTTTCCAAAAGGATTAGACGGTTGGCTAGTGCCATCAATCACTAAAGTGTCATTGATGACTGGTAAAGCCGTGGTAAGAGAAATTGTTCTTGCCGCTACAGAATTACCCAAATTAAAAACAATCGTATCTCGTCCAACAGCATTGTTTGCATTGTTGATCGCTGTTCGCAACGAACCTGCTCCGCCATTGGCCGTTGAGGTTACTACAAAAGTGGATGCTTTGAGCGCAATACTGCTCAAAACGCAGAGCGAGGAAATTAGAAACGACTTCATTCATCAAATAAATGAAATTATTTCCTTGCTCTTTGTTGAGGATTAGTGAATTATTCAGATGCTTTCACCCAACGAATCATAATATCTTCATAAGGAAGATGGATTTGAGTAAAATAAATTCCTGCATTTAATTCTGAAATATCGACTGTAAATTTTCCTGATTGATCGATTTTCAATGCACGTTTTTGAATCAATTTTCCGTCGAAACTAAAAATCGAAATTGTAGCATTGTCGTGGTATTCAGCCAAGGAGAAATTCAATATATTTCCTGAAGCAGGTTGAGGATAAACAATAACTTTTGTGGAATTTAAATCTTCATTGCTTGTAACATTTACCGAAACAATTTCAGAAATTGATGAACATCCAGCTTCAGAGGTTACTTCCACCGAAAATTCTCCGTTTCCAGGGATGGCTAAACTGTCGCCTGTTTCTCCATCGATTGGTTGGTTGTCTTGGTACCACTGCAGTTCTCCATCCGCGGACGCGACCAAATAAGCGCCATCAATTGTAATTTGAGGAATATTCGGCAATGCATCCACAGTAACAGTTAGGGTGTCAAAAGCTTCACAGCCGCTGGCAGCAGTGGATTGTAGGATTAGGTTTCCACTTTGTGAAAGAACAATTGAAGTATTACAGGTATTTGAAAATTCGGATCCTGTTGGAGAAATCCAAGTACAAGTGCCGGTTCCAGAGCCTTCAAGCTGAATTTCTTCTCCTGCACAAACTTGTTGATTGGCTCCTGCATTCACGCTTGGAAGAGGAAGAATTTCTACTTCCAATGTGTCGCTATCGCTGCCGATTTCGTTGGTTGCTGTAAGAATGTATGTGCCCGATTGGGTGATCAATAAACTCGAAGAATTTCCACCAACATTCCAGCTGTAGCTATCGGTTCCGGGAACCATTCCATTGATCGATACCGATCCACAAGCTGAAATATCATCACCTAAATCTACATTGGGAGCTGATGCACTTTCGAAAGCGCCCATATCAGGATTCGGCAAGGCACGCGCAAAGCCACGAATGTCGGTGGTTATGCCTAAATCGGTGCCCAAATTTTCAAGCAATGGATTTCCAATTTGCAAAATATCTGGAGCAATTCCATTGTACATTGGATCTGCAATAATGGAGTGTTGATCGCCGCCGGTAACACTTTGAATAAATGGCAAATCATTCGTTCCTCCGATGAGCACGGTTCCGTTGGTGTGGTAAATGTTGTAATCACAAACACTGTTCGTTGTAGTGCCGTAAGCCAATGCTTTCCCAGTTCCTGTGTTGGCGAATACATTGTTGCGAATATCAAGATTTGAGCTGCCTGATAGAGTAAAGGCGGTGTTGTCTGTATCTTGCGAATTGTGACGAACCGAATTGTGCCAGATATCGCAATTGTTCATGCTAATTACACGGAAACAGATGCCTGGCGAAATTACATCAACACCCAAACTGGTATTTAATAAATTATTGACGATTTTATTTCTAAACCCGCTGCTTCCGCTGCCATTGTTGATGAGATAAAGTGCCGATGAACCTTGAGCTCCAGCTGCATTTATGTAATTATTGCTGATATCAAATCTATTTAATCCAAGTCCGTAGAAAGCGTAATTCGTATTTCCACCGCCGCCGGTGATAAAATTATTGCGAATAATCACATTGGTCCAATTTCGTGCATCCAAAGCATCGCCGCCAATAATCTGACTATTCTCTATAATCAGGTTGTATTTCACAGGGCCGGTTCCAACTAAATTGCAGCCAATTCCTGCACCTCCAGATATTCTGCAAGAACGAATAGTTAAATTCGAATCAACAAATGCTGCCATCGCATGATCGCTTGCTGATGAAGTACTTGCATTGAAGGCTCTGGTTTCGCAATTTTCTAAAGTGATGTATTTCCCTCCGGTGATGTGCATTGGCGTGTAGTTGTTCACGCTGGCATTTTGCACGAACGACATGTGTTTGAAGCCAAAATAACTTACTCCATTTAATCTTACCGTTGAAGGAAAATCCACCGAACCGGATGATATCAATTCGACCAATGAACTGTCTTCACTTTCACCTTCAAACCAAATCCATGCGTTTTGCCCTGATCCTTTTACTGGATTCAAGAACATACGCTCGAAATAATCTCCATTGCGCACTTTGAATGTTACGTTTCCGCAAATCCCTCCATTTTTCAGGTTGAGTATGGCTGTAGAGAAGGAACTAAATGTTGGGTTTACTCCTCCGATGGTATATGTGCCATTCAGTCCAGTGTACAAATCGGTGTAAATCGAATAATCATCCGCGCTGTAAAGATCGGTTCCGCCATTAGGCGAATTCAATTGTACTTCAATAAAATTGCTTTGGAAATTGAGTAACGGGAAGCTGCCCAATTGCACTGTAACTTGTTGGCCAGTAAGCAAATTGCCTGTCCAGTTGAAAGTTGTGTGTTCTCCATTCACACCCGATTGAATTTCGACCGATGTGAGTGGCACCAATCCCGAATTCACCAACTTGATAGAAAGTGGAAGTTGATCGCAATAGACCGAGTCGGCAGAAGGATTGATTAAAGACGCAATTCCTGCGGATAGATTGACTGGCGTGAATTCATCGGCTCCAATATCAGGCGTTGTGGCGCTGCGTGTTTGTCCGTCGATGTCGGTGGTGATGGAAACCGGCGTTCCGATATTGTTGAGATTTGCAGGAAGCAGGTGAAGATCTGTTTCTGAAACATAGCCAGGATTTAGACTCACCGAATTGGGTGGAAGATCGAGCACTGGCAAGCCATTGTAGAGGTTGTTGTGGCTATATTGTTCCAGCACTGACTCTCCAGAAAGATTGTTGAAAATGGTGCCGTTTGGGGAAACGGAAAAACTGTTGTTCTGGATTCTGAGTCCTGTTCCGCCATTTGAGATCTGGGCACCCACAATCTGGCTTGCATTGGGCGCTTGAACATTGAAACTGTTGTAGTAAACATCGGCGAAGCGTGTGTCTTGAAGGAAGATTCCACCCGATCCGGCAACGTCTCCAATGGTGCTCACAAAGTTGTTGTAAACCTGCATCCGCGCAGCGTTGGTGGAATAACAGGTGCTGAATTGCAATCCGAAGCCACCATTAATTGCAATTCGATTAGAGGTAACTACAGCAGTGCTGCAAAAGGCAATTTGCACTGCCGAGAAGCTTTGCGTACCGCAGCTATCAATGTTGTTTTTGGTAAAAGTGAGGTTGTTGCTGTAAACGGTTCTAAACGCCATGTTTGTGGAAAGGCGGAATTTGTTTTGTTCAATTAAACCATTGTTAAGCAAACTGGTGCTTCCACCATATAATGCAAGGCCACGGTAGCCGCCACGCAATGTGGAATTTTTCACTTGGTAGCCCGACATCGTGCCGCCGAACTGAACCAAATCTTGGTTTGTAGTAGTGGCTCCAGATAAAATTCCAGATATTCTGCAGTTTTCAATTCTAAATCCATTGCAATTAAAGGCCGATACTACTGTGCCATGTGTTCCTGAAGTTGGTCCAAATATGGTGAGTCGTTTTAGAACAACATTTTGGATGTTTCCTACATTAAAAATGTAATTGGTTGTATTGATGGCTGTTGTCAACCCGATCACTACTGAAGAAGAATCGCCATTTTCGGCTTGAAAAGTAATCGTTCTGGAGGCATTGTTTCCAGTAACGGTGTTGAATGTAACCCTTTCGCTATAGGTTCCTGGGCGGATATTGAAAGTAACATTCCCAGAAATGCCTTGTGTTGTTAAAGCACTAACTGCAGCGGTTAGTGTTGGATAGCTTGGCGATGTCCCGCCAACAGTATAGATCCCGTTTAATTGAGCATGTGTTATGGTTGGCATCAAAACCAAGCATAGTAAAGCGTATAAATATTTCATCATGACAAAAGTAGATTAAAGCGTGACGTGTTATGCATGAAGTTGCATTCGGTTCAAGGAGAGCGGCATTTCAGCGAAACGGCAATCTTTAACCTCGGACTTCAGCCCGAGGCTACGAGCCTGATTTTATTATTCGTTTTTCAGAACAATCAACGAGATAGACAGCCCCAAGAATCATTTTTGTTTTTATGTAGAAGAGCGCAGAAATACATTTGATCTCTCAATGGCCTGTTGATGCAGGTTCGTTAAATTAAAATGTACAATTTAGAT
>CANHIS010000161.1 GCA_947460255.1 Bacteroidota bacterium | reverse complement strand
TTTTGTGATAGCGAAGATTTAAATAAAGTATTTGGATTGGCAAAAAAATCCTTAGATGTACAAAAGAAACTTAGGACAGAATACATACATAGAATAAACCATAAATTTAAAATAAATTACAATATAGATAAAGACTTTATAGAAAGGCACAAAACGGAAGAAGATAGAAGATTCTTAAAATATGGTATTAGTAAAGAAAATTGCTTGATTTATAAAAATAACAAAAAGATCATTTTTGCTTCTGGCACCCTGTTTAATTAGAATGCCAGAAATAGCAATAAATGATTGATTAAAATTACTTTTTATTCTTATTAATCGGCAAAATGTGACTTAATCCTTTAAAAAACAGATAGAATGAGGTATTGAAGTGTCGTTTATCAAAATACGTTCTAATTACTTCATGTGGATCTATTCTTAAAAATGGTTTAATTGAAACAACACGTTTATAAGTGATGGGATCTATTAACCATTCTCCATTATAAACATGGATTAAGCATTGTCCATAAAATAAAGCATACTCGTTTATTGCTTGTTTTATATCATACTCTATTGATTGTTCACTCATCCAATCTATTTGATTTTCTAAAATACCAACACTTTTTTCATCATAATTTAAATCTAATTTTAACTTAATTTGATCGATTTGTTCATTTAAAATAATTGTACTCATATTGTTTTTTTTATTTTGTTAATAAGTCATAATCTATATCTGTAGATAATGACTTTGTTATGTAATACCCTACTTTATAATGTCCATCTTCATTTAGAAAGTCAGAAGTAGAACTAACTAATTCTATTTTAAATCTTCCGTAACTTCTAAATTTGCTTCTTAATTGCTTTAATGCTTTGTTGATATCATCACATTGTGCTAAGAAGTGAGAATGGACATTATAATGGGATTGAATTGGTTCAGATACAAAAAACATTTGGGTAATGCTTTGTATTGAATTAAATGTGTTCTCCATTAATCTTCTATTTTGATATGAAGACATTGAACGTTGATACGTTGTAGTACCATAAATGTGCCATTGTTGAGACGCTATGTAGCGACTCCAACTTAATTGGTGTTGTTTTGTCATAGACTTTTGTTTTTGATTGTTTATTAAATAATGAGGTATGTGCATAGGTTTAGCAGTTAAGGCATAATGCCTAATTTTAGGTTTGTTTTAAATAATGTGATTTAGGAGTCTTTTAAGAAGGTTTTAATGTTTCGCTATAAGATTATATTAAAAAAGAGAAATAGCGCGATTATGTGCTTCTGTGTGATAATGGGATACTTTAATATTAAACTATAAAAGAAATAAAGATTTATATAACTAATATGAATAAAGTATTGGTTATTAATTAAAAGTGTTAAAAGGTTATAATAATTGTTATAAATTGATATTTTATATAGTTAATACTGCTATTATTAATTTTATTATTTTTTAGATCTATAATAAACATAGCATGCTTACCAGAGCATTTAATAATATTGGTTATTAAATACTAAGTAATATATTAAATGTAATTATAATATTATAATAAATGTTAATGTATAAAACGTTTATATTATATTATTTAATATCATTTTTACTTATATAATTTAAGACAAAAAGTTGATATTTCCAAATATTTTATCAATTATTTTTAAAAATGTTTATTGATAATCAATATGTTATAAGTAGTTGATAAACAATAAATTATGTAGAAATTAAGCAAAATCTCAAAGAAAGGGTTAAATGGTGGCAAGAGAGTATAATAAACCCTGGTTATGCATAGTTAGTTTGTCTGTTGAAGTCCCCAGGGGGCGGACTTTAAGGAATATATATAGATATATTACAATTATTTATCATAAGATAACATCTGCTTATTTATTGATAAAGCAAAAAATGGCAAATAGTATAAAAACCAAGTATAATAGAAATGATATAAAGAGTTGGATTCAATTTGGGATTCAAAATGGATACATTAATCAATTTAAGAAAGATCAAATTCTGAAATGGGTTGAATTACTGCTAAAACACGAAATAGTAAATAAAGAATTTTTTAGCAAAAACGAAAATCGAATTCGGTAATCGTATACATTTATGCTATAAAGGCATCAAATGGGGCAACTAAATATTATAGAACTAACCGAAACGTATACTGGTATTAGGTTTCAGGATTTCGAAAAGATCCAATCCGAATCACAGTTTTTGTACGAAAAACACTTAAATGTTTCTAAACCAACGCGTTTAGGAACATTTTTGTTTTGGGGGTACTCCGAAATTCTATTTAAAGTCTGTTTATTCTTAGCAACTATTTTAGCAGGTCAATTTTCTATGTGTGTTTTAATTATTACACTTATATCCAGAATTATTAAAACTACTTTCTTAAATAAGTTTTATCAAAAACAAGTAAAATCAGCACTTTTCATCTAAAAGCAAATATTTATTATAAAATACAAGTTATGATATCATTAAACTACTACCAATTGTTATCCAAAGGCAATAAAAAAGATAGAGGTCCTATTTATTTAAAAGTAAAAGGATTGGACAAGAGACTAAATCTATCAGTCGGTATAGTATTAAGTTCAAAAGATTGGGACAAAAAGAAAGAAAGGGTTAAACCACAACATCCTCAAGCATATTTTTATAATAATAAAATTGAGTCATTAGATAAACAGATATGGAGTTTCTTAGAAAAGCATTCAAAAGAAGGAAATAAGATTAATACTTCCCTTTTAAAAGATTATTTAAATGGCAAAGAAGTACCCAAAGATTCTATATTAAACACTTTTGATCAATTCATTGCCCAGCATAATCAGAACTTAGCAAAAGGAACTATTAAACATTATAAATCTACAAAAAATAAACTATCTAAGTTTATGACTTCACAATTGGGTATTAAGGATACCACATTAGATCAATTAACTTTTAATTATATCTCCAAGTTTAAAATTTATATAGAAGATGAATTTAAAAACCATACAAACACTTCTAATAGAGAAATAATTAGGATTAAAACGGTAATAAATTGGGCAATTAAAATGGATTGGATTAAGGATAACCCATTTAAAAATTATAAAGGGAAAACAGTTCCAACTATTAAAAGCATTTTAAACTTTGAAGACATAAGACTAATAGAAGAATACGAGTCTAATAGTGAACCAAAGAATATTATTAAGGATATGTTTCTATTTATGGCATATACAGGACTATCCTATAGCGATTTAAATGCTTTAACTAAAAATAATATACAATTATCAATAAGTGGAAATAAGATCATTAAAATAAGCAGAAAAAAGACTAATGAGTATTGTATGATACCATTGATCTCAAAAGCAGAGAGTATAATTAACAAATACAGTAACCATCCTAAAGTAATTGACTCAGTATTAGCATTACCAGTCATATCTAATCAAAAGATCAATCAATATCTATTAGAGATACAAAAAGAACTTAAAATAAATAAAAAGATAACTTGTCACGTTGCCAGACACAGTTTTGCAACAAATGCACTTGAAATGGGAGTGCCAATTGAAACAGTATCAAAAGCATTAGGACACTCATCAATCAAAACCACTCAGATATACGCCAAAGTCACAGAAACTAAGTTAAATCAGGACTTTAAGTTATTTGAGAATGGTATCAATCAAAATAAACAAACCTTAACCAAAGCAATCTAAATCATAATGGAGATAGTAACTAAAGAAATGTTCGAAGATTATAAAAATGAACTTAACAAACAATTAAATGAAATTAAAAATGCTGTTGAAAATAAACAGACTAAAAAAATAATGAAGAATAAAGAACTCAAAGAATATTTGGGTGTCTCCTATTCAACTTTAGACAAAATGAGAGCAAATAATATAATTCCCTATAAAAAGATTATGGGGAATTATTATTATAATATTTGTGATATAAATAGAGTTATTAGAAATATCTAATTGCTCTTAATTTATAAGGAGTACCACCCGCACCTTTATAACCACCATTCCCATCAAAGTTTCCTGTTTCAAAACTTAATGCTTCAGCATAATATTCATTGATTTCACTAGAAGTCCAATACCAATCTGAGGTAAAACCGCCAATTTTTAATCTATTTAAATATAATTTATATAGTTCGTCCTTACTTGGTAAAGACCAATCTTTAAAACCACCAGCATTGTATTTTCTTGCAACAATAGCAGCATAAGTACTAGTAGGAGAATTATAAAAAGATAATATTTTGTCGGTATTAGTTATACCAGTACCAATTTTAGTTCCATTAGCACCAGTTAAATTAAAATCATATCTATCAATTAATGAACTCCATTGTACTTTTTGACTTTGATCCTCAATTGCAGATATAATTCCATGTTGAATATTCGCATCATAATTTGGATCTCCAGATTGTAATAGATATGCTACAATTCCACCTGCATATTGATCACCAATGACAACTTTATTAGTTTTAAAAATCATTTCATTGCCATATGCTGTACCATTGGCATTTATTGCATATGCTCTTACATAATAAGTTTTATCGGGAACTAAAGTGTCAATTTTAAAGTCAAAATTTGAACTATTAATTTGAGAAATTGTTTTTGTTTTAAGTGATGTAGTTGGACTTGAGTTAACACTCCATACAAAACCTTTTTCAGTAATTTGAGATCCACCATCAGAAATTGTAACACCTCCAAATAAAGCAGATTGATAAGTAATTTGTAAAACATTAGAAGTTGAAACTTTTGGCAATGTTGACTTTGTAGTAAAAGTCAACTCGTTACCATATGATGTACCAATTTTATTAGTTGCAAATGCTCTTAAAAAGTACTTAGTAGCAGGTTTTAAATTTGTAATTGTAGAATTAAATGAACCAATCCCAGATCCATCATTTGTTTTGGAAACTAAACCAATTGTAGGATTTGGATTTACGTCCCAAATTATACCTCTAGTGGTGATTGGAGAACCACCATCTGAACTTATATTACCTCCAGTTGTTACAGTAGAATCATTTGAAAAAGTTGCGTCTACCGTTGTTAATACAGGAGACATTAAAATGACTTCTTTTTTTGAACACGCAAAAAAACTTAATGCAAAAATAAAAATGAATGAAAATCTCATATAACTAAATTTTATTTTATTTAAGGAACTGCCTATTTAGCAGTTCCTTTTTAATATATTTCATTAACTCTTCCCCCAAAGAGTTAAAAAACTTAAGCAATACTAAATACTTATATACCTATTTTCTAGAATAATAGTAATTATTAATGGAATTAGTAAGATATATAATTAATTACTTATACATCTAATTAAATTATTTATTTCCAATGTTTTATATACTATCTTATATATTAATAACTTAAAAAATAATGGTTTAACCCAAAAAAATCTAAATTTGTTTCATGAAAAAGATGATTTATATTTTATTGTTTATATCCAATAATTTAAATGCTCAAACCTATAGTGTTAAAAAAGATAATTTGTTGACATACTTATATAATTCAAAAGGAATTTTTGAAGAAATAAACATGGTTAACCCACATGACAAAGCATATTTGCCTATTAAAATTGGCAAAAATGTTCCTGAACAGAAGATAATTAAAACAAATAAAGGACTCTATATTCAAATTGATGGAACA
This sequence comes from Bacteroidota bacterium, assembly GCA_947460255.1. Taxonomy (GTDB): domain Bacteria; phylum Bacteroidota; class Bacteroidia; order M30B66; family M30B66; genus CAMCXT01. The sequence continues at coordinate 1,025 of CANHIS010000161.1, read as the reverse complement.
GGACAGATATACAAAGCAACATCTTCCATTTCAGATAAAATTGTATTTACTAAGATAGATTCAACAATATATTTTGGACATAACTTTGGATCTATCAAATTCTCATATTTAGATACAATTTACAATTTTGGTGGTAATGGGTATTGGCATTTCTTTGGACACTTAATTTATTTTAATGAAGGAAAGGAATGGGAAATAAAGAAACTTAATGAAGAGAATATTTCAAATTCTTCAATTCATTATTTAAATTCTAAAAAAGGAGTTTTATTCTATATACAAAAACCATATAAAGACGTTTCTACAATTCAAAATGTAAATGAATTTAAATTAGTTAAACTAGATTTAAAAGTTAATAAATCTGAAATTATTGGAAATATAAATAACAATTATTTAAAATATAATGAATTAAAAACGTATATATATTCAAACAAGTTGAATGGTATTATTTGTCAGTTTCAAAGTGAATTTTTTCTACTTAATTTTGAAAGAAATGAAATACTTAAATTAATAAACACTTCACTTATTAAAGAATTAAATGGATCTGCAAACTCAAAAAATGAAGTTTTTTTTGAAAAAAATGGCATTATATATATTGGCACAGGAAATGATAGAGATCTAAAGCAATTAAAGATATTTCTTTCAGACTTCGAAAAGACTGATTTTAAAATATACAATAAAAACTATTCGACTTATTATATAATAATATTTATCATAATTTCTATTTTATTGTCTTTATTCTTCTTTAAATATAAGTATATTAAATCTAAATTTAATAATATCATTAAGGGAAATATAAACATAAAAAATGAATTAGAATTTAATGAAGTTGAAAAAGCAGTTATTGATTTATTAATATATAAATCAGATAAAAATGAATTTTGTGATAGCGAAGATTTAAATAAAGTATTTGGATTGGCAAAAAAATCCTTAGATGTACAAAAGAAACTTAGGACAGAATACATACATAGAATAAACCATAAATTTAAAATAAATTACAATATAGATAAAGACTTTATAGAAAGGCA
>CANHIS010000160.1 GCA_947460255.1 Bacteroidota bacterium | reverse complement strand
TGTTCCAGATGTTCCGGATGAACCACTAGTACCTGATGTACCACTCGTGCCAGAACTTCCACTAGAACCTGATGTTCCACTGGTTCCTGAACTTCCACTGGAACCTGAAGAACCACTAGAACCAGAACTTCCACTAGAACCAGAACTACCACTAGAACCTGACGTTCCACTCGTACCAGAAGAACCTGCGGTACCTGATGTTCCACTTGTTCCAGTACTACCACTAGAACCTGACGTACCAGAACTTCCACTAGTACCTGATGTTCCACTTGTACCAGAAGAACCACCAGAACCTGATGAACCTGAAGTACCAGAACTTCCACTAGTACCTGATGTACCACTCGTACCAGAAGTTGCTGCAGTATATGACGTTCCGTTAATCAATAAAGACCCAGTAATTGATAATGAACCAGTAAATTGGTGAGTGTCATCTAACGTATCACCGAATTTTGTGGACCCACTAGAAAATGAAGTTGTAATATATGATACAGAAGATGAAACAATAAATTGTTGTGCCGTTATATTTCCGTATACCGTTAAGTCATTAGTTATTATCTCACTACCTGTAATTGATAATACATTATTTGAATAAACTAAATTTGAAGATGCCGTTGCTGCATTTGTTGTACCATCCGATAGTATTATCCTACCGGCACCTGGATTATTAATTGTTGAAAATCCTGTACCTGAAGAACCACTAGAACCTGACGTACCTGATGTGCCACTAGTTCCTGACGTACCACTAATACCACCAACAAACCAATTTGAAACTCCATCATAAAAAATTTGTAACGAACCTCCCGGTTCTACAGTATAATCGTTAGAATTTTCAATTGTTGCTCCCGAACCTGAAATTATTAAATTTGCAGTTCCTGAGTTTCTAATAATATAGAATGCACCTGAATTTGTGTTATTTGCACTTGCACCTTGTCTAAAAAAATTTTGAATTGCGGACGGTGAAGGTAGAGTTAATTGTGATGATGTTGTACCAACAAAATTAAGAATAGTATCACCAGTTGTTGTTGTAATCGTCGGTGGTGTAAGTGGTATCGTCAAAGAACCAGTAAAATTTCTAAGTGAAAATCTGTTTAAATTATAGCTGTAAAATCCTTGTATTTGAGATACCGACATTTTTTTAAATTATACTAATAAATAGTTTATTAATTTTATTTTTATGGGCAACCAAATGAACAATCGTCCAATTTAAATCCCGTAACTTCTGTTAATCCTCCTATCGTTGCAATAATCCCAAATGATTCGTATTTAACATCGTCATTACCACACAAACATTCTCCGACATTTAATTTAATTTGTGTATAATGAGTTATTAATGGTGAACCACCATAATTAGATAAACCATAATAAACAGGAGCTGATGCTATGGGTGTTGATAAGACTGTGACTGAATAATCAAAAGTCCAATTACCATAGTTCACTCCATAATAAAATTCTAAATTAGTTCCATTAATTATTGCACCAAAACCAATATCTAAACTTCCATTTCCATCATCTATTAATGAAACATTACTGTAATCCAATAATGGTAAAATAGTTATCGTACCTCCTCTTGAATTATAATCTGATGTTTGATGTGTATAATAATTAATATAAAATGCTCTATCTTGATTACTTAATGGTAAAGTAAATAACAAATCATAAGCCGATGTTAATCCTGTTATTGTACCAGTAAATTCATACGTCCTACCTGTAATACCAAATACTTGAGATGTATTGTTGTAAATTAAATTTTGTTGAGCATTTGCTCCATATTGTGTACCATCTGAAGTTAAAATTCTATATAAAGAAGGGTTTGTAACCGCAGAAAATCCTGTACCACTAGTACCAGAACTGCCGCTTGAACCTGATGAACCAGAACTTCCTGACGAACCACTGGAACCTGAAGTGCCACTTGTGCCTGATGAACCATCACTTCCACTTGTACCGGAACTACCACTTGAACCAGATGAACCTGAGGTACCAGAACTTCCTGAAGAACCACTAGAACCTGAAGTACCACTAGTTCCTGAAGAACCATCACTTCCACTTGTACCGGAACTACCACTTGAACCTGATGTTCCACTTGTACCAGAACTACCATCTGAACCTGAGGTACCAGAAGAACCTGATGTTCCACTTGTACCAGATGAACCATCACTTCCACTTGTACCGGAACTTCCCGATGATCCACTTACTCCTGACGTACCAGTACTACCGCTAGAACCTGATGTTCCACTTGTACCTGAAGTACCACTAGAACCTGACGTTCCACTTGTACCAGAACTTCCTGATGAACCACTTGTACCAGAACTTCCACTAGTACCGCTAGTTCCTGAAGAACCATCACTTCCACTCGTACCAGAACTTCCACTAGAACCTGACGTTCCACTTGTACCTGAAGATCCATCTGAACCTGACGTTCCACTAGTTCCTGAAGAACCATCACTTCCACTCGTACCAGAACTACCACTAGTTCCTGAAGAACCATCACTTCCACTCGTACCAGAACTACCACTAGTTCCTGAAGAACCATCACTTCCACTTGTACCAGAACTTCCACTAGAACCAGAACTTCCACTAGTTCCTGAAGATCCGTCACTTCCACTCGTACCAGAACTACCTGATGAACCATCACTTCCACTCGTACCAGAACTACCTGATGAACCACTTGTTCCTGATGTACCACTTGTTCCTGATGTTGCTGCAGTATATGAAGTGCCGTTTATTATTAATGAACCTGTAATACTAAGACTACCTGTAAATTCATGAGTATCGTCTAAAGAATCTCCAAATTTAGTAGAACCACTAGAAAAAGATGTTGTGATATATGAAACAGATGACGATATTATAAATTGTTGTGCCGTTATATTACCAAAAACATTTAAGTTTCCTGTCATATTTTGACTACCAGTAATTGATAATATATTATCAGAATATACTAAATTTGAGGATGCTGTTGCTGCGTTTGTTGTGCCATCTGAAAGAATTATTCTTCCTTCACCTGGATTATGAATTGTGGAAAATCCTGTTCCACTAGAACCTGACGTTCCACTTGTACCAGAACTACCACTAGAACCTGACGTTCCACTTGTACCTGAAGATCCACTAGTACCTGCTGTACCGCTCGTTCCACTTGTACCAGAACTTCCTGATGAACCACTAGAACCTCCCGTACCAGAAGAACCACTAGAACCTGATGTACCACTAGAACCTGATGTACCACTAGAACCTGATGTTCCTGAAGTTCCACTCGTACCAGATGAACCTGATGTCCCACTTGTTCCAGAACTTCCACTAGAACCTGATGTTCCACTCGTACCAGAAGTGCCTGTTGTACCACTAGAACCTGATGTCCCACTTGTTCCAGAACTTCCACTAGAACCTGATGTTCCACTTGTGCCAGAACTTCCACTAGTACCTGATGTACCAGATGAACCCGATGTTCCACTCGTACCTGATGTACCACTTGTACCTGACGCACCCGAAACACCTGAAGTACCAGAAGAACCACTAGTACCTGATGTCCCACTAGTACCTGATGTACCAGATGAACCTGAAGTACCAGAACTTCCTGAAGACCCACTAGTACCTGATGTTCCACTCGTACCAGAACTTCCACTAGAACCACTAGTTCCTGAAGAACCACTAGAACCTGATGTTCCACTTGTGCCTGAAGACCCGCTAGAACCTGATGTTCCACTCGTACCAGAAGTACCACTTGAACCTCCAGTACCTGACGTACCAGTACTACCACTTGAACCTGATGTTCCACTAGAACCTGACGTACCAGAACTTCCTGATGAACCTGATGTTCCACTAGAACCTGATGTTCCACTTGTACCAGAAGAACCACTTGTACCAGAACTTCCACTAGAACCTGATGAACCACTCGTACCAGAAGTACCACTTGAACCTGATGAACCACTCGTACCAGAAGTTCCACTTGTACCTGAAGTACCACTTGAACCTCCAGTACCTGACGTACCAGTACTACCACTTGAACCTGATGTTCCACTTGTGCCGGAACTTCCTGATGTTCCACTTGTACCAGAAGAACCACTTGTACCTGATGTCCCACTTGTGCCGGAACTTCCTGATGTTCCACTCGTACCTGATGTTGCCGCAGTGAATGAAGTTCCGTTTATTATTAATGAACCACTAATTGATACTGAACCGGTGAACTGATGCGTATCATCCAATGTATCACCGAATTTTGTGGATCCACTAGAAAATGAAGTTGTAATATATGAAACAGATGATGATATTATAAATTGTTGTGCGGTTATGTTACCATATACTATTAAATCACTACTAATAATTTCACTACCTGTTATTGATAATATATTATCTTTATAAACTAAGTTTGAAGATGCAGTTGCTGCGTTGGTTGTGCCATCTGAAAGAATTATTCTACCGTCACCTGGATTGTTAATTGTTGAGAATCCTGTTCCTGACGTACCAGAACTTCCTGAAGTTCCAGAACTACCATCTGAACCTGATGTTCCACTAGATCCTGAGGTACCAGAACTTCCTGATGTTCCACTTGTACCAGAACTACCATCTGAACCTGATGTTCCACTAGAACCTGAAGAACCTGATGTTCCACTAGAACCTCCAGTACCTGATGTACCAGTACTACCACTTGAACCCGATGTTCCAGAAGTTCCACTTGTACCAGAACTACCACTAGAACCTGACGTTCCACTTGTACCTGAAGTACCAGAACTACCATCTGAACCCGAGGTACCAGAACTTCCTGATGTTCCACTTGTACCTGAACTACCACCTGTACCTGATGTACCAGTACTACCACTTGAACCTGATGTTCCACTTGTACCAGAAGTACCACTAGTTCCTGAAGAACCATCACTTCCACTTGTTCCTGAAGAACCACTAGAACCTGATGTTCCACTTGTACCAGAACTACCATCTGAACCTGAGGTACCAGAAGAACCTGATGTTCCACTACTTCCACTTGAACCACTCGTACCAGAACTACCATCTGAACCTGAAGTTCCAGAAGAACCTGAACTTCCACTTACCCCCGAAGTACCACTAGAACCATCTGAACCTGACGTACCAGTACTACCACTAGAACCTGATGTTCCACTTGTACCAGAACTTCCCGATGAACCACTTGAACCAGAACTACCATCCGAACCTGAGGTACCGGAACTACCACTAGAACCTGAAGTACCTGATGTTCCGCTTGTACCAGAACTACCATCTAAACCTGAAGTACCGCTACTTCCACTTGTTCCTGATGTTGCAGCATTAAAAGAAGTACCATTAAGAATTAATGAACCACTAATACTAACGCTACCGGTAAATTCATGAGTATCGTCTAACGAATCTCCAAATTTACTTGAACCACTATAAAAAGATTGTGTATAATATGAAACTGAAGAACTTACAATAAATTGTTGAGCGACTATATTTCCTTGGACATAAAGTGAACCTGAGATATTTGCATCAGAATTTACACTAAAACCTGAGTTAGGTGAAACAGAAGCAATAACACTTCCACTTGTTATTTGATTTAATTGTAAACCTGTAACACCACTAGCAGGTATATTGAATAGACCAGAACCATCACCAACATGTGAACCACTAAATGAACCCGTATATGAACCAGAAAATCCTGCAACCTGCGTTAATTCTGTGGTTTCCCATAATCTTGTTTGTTCATTATATATAGGAATATGACCTTCCTTAGGTGAATTAATATTTACTTCTATTGGTTGTCTACCTATTCTTTTTTCCACGTTAGATTTTAGTTAATTGCATTTTCAAGAATTGATAATACCGATTCTAAAGTACCGGTATTATTTGTATTGAAAATAAGTTTATCGTTTCTTTCAAGAACTATTTTACCACCGAAAGGATTCAATGATTCGTTTGGTGGAATTGATGCGTTTTTTACTAATGTTATTGGATTACCCGGATCGTCATTTTTTTCAATTAAAACCGTAACAACTTGTGTTGTACCTGTCATATTTGTTATTTGACAAGATAAAATAATAGACGCTACATCTAAATCTTCTTGATATATTGTATTATTTCCACTATTTAATTTATTCGCAATTAATCTAAACTTATTTAACGGTAAAGTACTTGTTGCCATAATTCTAAATATCTTTTAACTTTCTAATGCTAAATTTATTGGTGTTATAACTGATGATATTGCCTTATAGAATGTTCTACCTTCTATGGTTCCAGTTCCTTGTCTTATTACAAAATCATTACCTGCGAAAAAATCACCTGTTTCATCTCCTGATGTATGGTACACTCTACCTCCATCTTCCTCAACAACTCTTCTAGCGATAATGGTTTCTCCAATTCCTCCCTGATTTTCAGGTAATGAAAGAAAATTCACACCTGAACCAGCATATGAGAAATCATGTGATGTTGATGTAATTAACGAACCAAATTCTTTAAGTAAATCTTCACCTTGATTGTCCACGACCACACTTTGAATCGTATCAATTGCAACATCAAGTAATCTTGATAATTTGGTTAGAGTTGTACCACTTAATGTTGTAAATCTATTTTCAGGATCGTTTACAATGTATTCTTTTATATATTCATATGATAAAACAAAATCTTCAGCCAATGAACCACTACTATTTGATATCAATGGAAATACTGCGATTGCTCCTTGAGTAAATCC
>CANHIS010000159.1 GCA_947460255.1 Bacteroidota bacterium | reverse complement strand
GCCCTCTATCGATTCAAATTGCTGATCCAAATAATTTCTTTATTCCTGTGGCATTTGATGGAGATACTACAATTTGTTTAAATGATGCTTTGTATTTTTTCGTAAATCCTTTTAATTCACAATCAACATATAATTGGGGATTAAATAATGATCCAAATTTCTTTACTGGCGGGCCATACAATCCAATTCTGTTTAATTCATTTGGAAATTACAATTTATCAGTAATTGAAACCAATTTTGGCTGCGTTGGACCAGGTTCGGCCCCTACAACAATTACTGTTCAAGGTCCGCCAAATGTTGCAATTGGAGGAGTAGGCCAAGTTTGCGCAGGCGATACTGCTTTGTTTACTGTTCCGCTGAATGAAGGAACCTATTATTCTTGGAATGTTGCACCAGGTGGAATTGTAGATACACTATCAAACCAAGCAGAATTGGTGTTTCCAACCAGTGGAACTGCAGTAATTTCAATATCTGCAGTAAACGAATGTGGCAATGCAGTAAACAATCGAAATATTTTTGTACGGCAACCACCAGTAGTAGAATTGGGAAGCGATACAACCATTTGCGGAGACGCAGAGTTCAATTTTGAAAGTCCAACAGGACCGAATTATACATTTAATTGGAGCGAAAATGGAACGACCGTTTCTAATCAATCAACGCACACACTTGTAGCAGATTCTACGGTAACATTGAGATTAAGAGTAACCAATTTCGGAAGTTTAGCTTGTGAAACAATCGATTCACTAACAGTTTTTGTTGAAGAGCCAGACTCGGGAAAGGTTAATCTAATTGAAATCTGCGAAGGAGAAGAAGCTTTACTCAAGCCGGATACAACAGCAGATAGTTACATTTGGAATACCAACGAATTAACGCAAGAAATTACCACATCAGATACAGGATGGTATTATGTAACAATGTACTTTAACAATGAAATTTGTCCGCTGATAGATTCATTTCAGGTTAAAATCAAAGTTTGCTTTCAGCCATTGTTATTGGTGAATGTTTTCTCACCAAATGGAGATGGGAAGAATGATAATTGGGTCGCAAAGCAAACATATGCATACGAAGAATTTAGTTTGGAAATTTACAATCGATGGGGACAAAAAGTGCATGAATCTATTGATCCGTTTTTCAAATGGAATGGAACAAACTTAAACGGAAATGCTGTGCCTGACGGGACATATTTCTACATTGCTCGATTGAAACATTTCGAAAATACAGATGAGCAAAAAGGCACAGTTACGCTCTTAAGATAAAATGGAAGCACATTTTGAAATAGGTGAATCAACTTATCTAATTAGCGACGATAAAAAACTCATCGATTTGGAATCTGTGCATCGTTTTCTATCTAACGATTCTTATTGGTGTTTGGGAATTCCTTTAGAAACAGTTGCAAAATCAATTGAGAATTCTCTTTGCATTGCAGTTTATCAAAACAAATCGTTGGTTGGATTTTCTCGAATAGTGAGTGATTATTCAACCTTTGCTTACTTGTGTGATGTATTTGTTTTACAAGAATATCGTGGAAAAGGCATTTCGAAAAGCATGATAAAATTCATCATGCAACATCCTTATTTGCAAGACTTAAGAAGATGGATGCTCATGACAAAAGACGCACATCTACTGTACAAGCAATTTGGTTGGAACGAATTATCTAATCCAGAAAAAGCAATGGAGATAAGTAAACTCAATATTTACCTTTAAAATAATTCTTGCTAATTCTATTTATTGGTATTACTCAAATAAACTGCTTTGATCGGAATTTCCAAAACAACTTCCGAACGATAAGGTATGCTTCCTTGCGTTGCAGGACTAAACGCCACATTTGATAATTTCTCAATGAGCTGTTCATCGATTCCAAAACCTACTTTTCCTATGGAATACGCACCTTGAATTTTACCATCAAAATTCACTTGGAATCCAATCATTGCATTTGCAACTAAATTGGCATCCACAGCGGCTTGAGGAATTTTGATAGCATCGAATAAATATCGAAACAAAGAATCTTCACCACCCACAAAATAGGCTTCATGATTAGCTATATCGAAGTTCACATCATAATTAATTCCTTTTTCCAATCTTTTTTGCTCGATATCTTTTTCTTCAGGCTTGAAACCAGTTGCACTAGTATTGGTAGTTTGAGCATTAATTAATGCCGATAAACATAAAAACAAAATGATAAAAAATGAAGACTTCATAAGATCAAACATTTATATGAAACAAATTACTTGGTTTATTATCAATTGCGAAATGATACTCATCATTTTTCTCCACGGACCATTCTCTCAAGAACATCCCACATTTCAGAAGGAATAACGTCCAAATTGTTAAATTCTCCACCACCTTGAAGCCATTCGCCACCATCGATTGTAACAACTTCACCATTCACATAAGCAGAAAAATCAGACATTAAATATGCAGCCAAATTTGCCAACTCATCGTGGTTTCCATAACGACGGAGTGGAATGCGTTGCAGCGGATCTAACTTTTTACTCAATTCTTCTGGAAACAATCTGCTCCATGCTCCTTCGGTTGGAAATGGACCTGGAGCAATTGCATTTGAACGAATTCCATATTTTGCCCACTCAACAGCTAAACTTCTTGTCATAGCTAAAACACCAGCTTTCGACACTGCAGATGGAACAACGAAGCCTGAGCCAGTCCAAGAATAAGTCGTAACAATATTGAGGAAAACGCCTTGAATTTTTTCTTCAATCCACTTTTTCCCAACGCTCAGCGTGCAATTGTAAGAACCTTTCAAAACAATATCGACAATTGTATCGAATGCCTTGTGCGATAGCCTTTCGGTTGGACTAATAAAATTGCCTGCTGCATTGTTGAGCCATGCGTTTACATTTCCAAATTCTGACCATGCTTTCTCGAGTGCGGCTTCAACTTCATCCACTTTTCGAACATCACAAACTGCATAAGAAATTTTACCCGTACCGATTTGGGATAGTTCTTCCACAGTTGCTTTCAGAACATCTTCCTTTCTTGAAGTGATCAAAACATTGGCGCCACATTGAAGGAACATTGTACTCATGGACTTTCCAAGACCAGTTCCTCCGCCAGTTACAACGATATTTTTTCCACTCAAGGCATCAGGCCCAAGCATTTGTTGAAAGGGAGAATTTGAAGACATATCTTGGCATCATGTTTGAAAAACAAACCTAAGAAAATACAACCACATTGCCCTATGAAATACTTCATCTTTTCAGCTATATTTTTCATTTCAAACCAATCAAACGCGCAAAAAGCATCATTAAAAATAGCATTGCACGATAGCAGTTTATTTGTGTCAGAATTAAATGGTAACACATACGGAGATCCATCCATAGAAATGAATTTTCACGAACTCAATGCAGGAAAGCATAATTTGAAAGTGATCAAATTACTGAAACTTGGAAATTCGGAAGTTCGACAGCCTGTTTTTGAAGGCATCATCGATTTACAAGACAATCGCACAACACATGCGGTGATAGATCCAATGAATCAATTTAGAGTGATTAATATGTCGCCACTAGAATTAAGAAATCAAAATAATAATAGCAGATCACATTTTTGGGTTCCAGACGCACGTCGAATCGAATCAAACCAACAACCTGTAACAACTCAGCAAGGCATGAACAACAACCAATTCAATGGGATGTTGGAGAATTTAAGAGATATCCCAAATGAAAATGACAGACTACAATCGGCTGTAGGATTAGTTTCGGTAAGTACAATAAGTTGCAATCAATTGGCAGAAATGATGCTTACATTTCAGGATGAAGACAAAAGGATTCGTTTAGCAGATCGCGGACAAATGCATGTGAGCGACCCACAAAATTTTCAAGTTGTGTACAATGCACTCCGCTATCCTTCATCAATGAGAAGATTGAATCGAAGAACAAATTGATATTTTTTTTTAAGAAATCGAATTTCGTACACGTTCGGTGTAAGCTCTTAAAGCTGTTCGAAGATCTACACCATCCTTTTCCATGTCGGAAAGGATTTGAATAGCCGCAATTGCATGCGTTAATTGCTCACCTTCATCCTCACCTTCTATTTCAATCTGGGGCTTTTCTTCGTTTAAGATTGCTTCTTCAGCTAAACGTAAATCTTCAATTTTTTGCGTTTCTGCAAGCTTTTTAATTACTGCAAGTTTCATTTTAAACCCTCCAATAAATTAATAATTGCCTCTTCTTTTGATGCGGCTTTTCCTGAAAGGAATTGGCCATTTTGAAACACTGCAAAAAATGGAAGATTATCGACATTTGCCACTTTTCGAGCAGCTTCATTCTCTTCTGCATTTACATCAAGAAAAACCACATCCTTAAATCTTTCGTCATCCGAAAGTCTTCTATATTTTGGAGAAATCAGTTTACAGTTACCACACCAATCGGCATAGTATTTAACGATTACCTTTGAATTTTCTGAAATTTTCGAACTGAAATCAGCATCAGTACTTATTAAAACTGCCATAGAAATTGATTATAACAAATTAAACACATGAAAATTATTATTGTTTATTGAGGCAGCTTCTTCGCTTGATTCCAATAGAAATCCATTTCCTCTAAAGTCATTTCGGAAAGTTGCTTTCCCGATTTATTCACCTCCGATTCAAGATAATTAAAACGGGAAATGAATTTACGGTTTGTTTTTTCAAGCGCGTCTTCTGGATTGATATTTTTGAAGCGCGCATAATTGATTAAAGAAAAAAGTAAATCACCAAATTCTGCCTCCATTTTGTCTTGATCTCCCTGAGCAACTTCATGTCGAAATTCTGCCAATTCTTCGTTCACCTTTTCCCAAACTTGCTCCTCATGATCCCAATCGAAACCAACTCCTCGAGCTTTTTCTTGGATACGCGTTGCCTTTATCATGGCAGGCAAAGAAACAGGAACTCCTGACAGTACCGATTTACTGCCTTCACGTAATTTAATTCTTTCCCAATTCTCTTTTACTTCTTTTTCATCTTTTACTTTTACATCACCATAAATATGTGGATGTCTAACAACTAATTTATCGCACAATTTGTGGATGAGCGAACTTATATCGAAATCGTTGGTTTCTGAACCAATTCGCGCATAAAAAACGATATGCAGCAAAACATCACCAAGTTCCTTCTCTATTTCTTGTCGGTTGCCCGATAAAATGGCATCCGAAAGTTCATACGTTTCTTCAATTGTAAGATGACGAAGCGATTCGAGAGTTTGCTTCATATCCCATGGACATTGTTCACGCAATTCATCCATGATCTTCAGCAATCGTTCAAAAGCCGCTAATTTTTCCTGCTCGGTGTGCATCTCTTCGCTTAATTTGTTTACAAAGATAACGATTCACAGAAATCTTGAAACCAAGATGTATCTTTCAAAATGATCGCCAAAAGACTTATATGCAAAATATCAATATGAATTCGAAGAAGATATTCAGTCATTATAAAATTCTGACGACTAGATTATGAAATTCACTTTGAAATTAAACTGAAATTTAGTTGCTTTACAACATCAATAAAATGAATGAAATAGCGATGACGGAGCGCAATGAATGTGAAAGATTTAAAAATATTCCGAAATTCATCTTGTTGCTGATTTTTATATTTGGGAAAAGTGGATATTCTCAAATGTCTGTTTTTCCAAAATCTATCGGTGTTAGGGCTGGATATGGATTCATCTTACCACATTCATCGAATATCGAACCTTTGATCAATGGACATATATCTTCATTCGAGTTAAATTATCGCTATAATTTTTCCGGTGTTAAGGAATGGGAAAAAGCTTACCGATATCCTTACACGGGCGTGGCATTTCATTACATGAATTTCAATAATGATAAAACAGGAAGCGCAATTTCTGTGATGCCATATTTCGCATTTCCAATCAAAAAGAACAAAGTTTTGGATGCGCATTTTAGGGTAGCTTCTGGTTTAGCTTTTATCACAAAAAAGTTCGATTTATTAGAAAATAGAAAGAACAGTATGACTGGTTCTTCAATCAATGGTGCCGTAGATTTAATGTTTCAGGCCAATTGGAAAATCGACAGAAAATTGCATCTGCTTACAGGAATTTCCTTGACACATTTTTCGAATGGTGCATTCACTTTGCCAAATACTGGCATCAACGTATTGAGTGTTAATAGTGGATTAACCTTGAATATCGGACAACCAGTTGCAGTAAATCACAATAAATTTCCAATACTAAGAAGATCACTAAAATGGCTTGCTTGGGGAGGAATTTGGCTGAAAGAAACGGGTCAAGTTAATGGAGCGAAATACACTGCAGCAACATTATCGGTAAATGCCCTGAAAAGATTCTCTATGAAGGGTTCGTTTGGCGGTGGCTTCGATTTAATGTACGACAGATCGCTGATTAAAAGAAATCCAGAATTAAACACACCCATCCGCGCAGGACTGCTATTTGCATACGAAATACACATCGGTAAAATGAGTATTCCGCTTCAGCAAGGCTTTTATGTTTTTGACCAATTTAAAGGTGATCTTTTTCTTTATCAAAGAATTGGATGGAGATATCATGTAAATAAACAATTCATCTTGCAATTAACACTTAAATCTCATTTGTTTACAGCTGATTACGCAGAATTTGGACTTGGATATACTTTCAAACAATGAAAAATTTCCTCATTATTGTTTTAGTTTCAATGCTGATAATTTCTTGTAAAAAAGAAAACATGGGAGATTGCTTAAAATCTACAGGTATTGTTCAACGAGATAAAAGAATCTTACAACCATTCGACAGCTTAATTAT
>CANHIS010000158.1 GCA_947460255.1 Bacteroidota bacterium | reverse complement strand
TTTTAAAACTTCCAGTTTCCCAATTTTTAATAATGAAATAATTGGGGTTGTGTTTGATACAACTTTAGGCATTTTCAATATCTTGCGCTAAATCGTCTGAATGGAGAAAGCTCACATTGTACTTTGATAAAAGCTCCAAAAACTCTATTCTAGAAATATTCAATACTTTCGCTGCAATTCCTGATGAAACTTTTCCTAACTCAAAAAGTTTGACAAGAGCTGAAAGTTTAACCTCTTTACCAAAGTCCTCTTTATTCAGCCTCATTGAATTTGCCAAATAATCAGGGTATTCTATTGATATTATCTGAGCCATAACTTTGTTTTCGTATTCGTCTCAAATATAAGAAAAATTCAAAAGCCACTGTTGAATCAGAAGTATCGGCTGCTGGTAGATAGCTTTCGCATAGCTATCTTTTTCCAGATCGATTGCGACCCTTGCTTGTGCCTGTTGATGCCCTGTTTCTGCCCTTGGTGCGATCGTTTGTTTTATTGCTAGATTGGGTTTTTGCACGCGATGTGCCGTTCGAGTTAGACTTTCCATACTCGCCAGAATTAGACTTTGCACCTCCGCTGCGTTGTTGCCCTTTTGTTTTGGAAGAATTAGCGCTTTTGGAATTGGATTTCGATTCAGCTAATTTTCCAATGTCGGCATGCTTTATGGCTTTTTTTGAAGTATTGGTAGATCCTATCAACATGCTTTGAATTTGAGCCATTTCTGCCGGATTCAAATTTCTCCAATTCCCTTGTCCTACATCAAGTTTTATGTTCATGATGCGCACTCTTTTCAATTTAATTACCTCATAATTTAAATATTCGCACATTCTGCGAATTTGACGATTCAAGCCCTGGGTTAGCACAATTCTAAATTCATCGGCTTTGGTTTGCTCTACCAAACATTTTTTTGTTGTACTCCCAAGAATTGGAATTCCATTGCTCATTTTGGTGATAAATTCCTTGCTAACAGGTCGATCTACAGTAACGATGTATTCCTTCTCGTGTTTATTGCCGGCGCGTAAAATCTTATTTACGATATCCCCATCACTGGTTAAGAAAATCAATCCTTCGCTGTCTTTATCCAAACGTCCAATCGGGAAAATTCGCCTTTCGTGTTGTATGTAATCTACTATGTTGTCTTTCTCGTTTAAGGTATCTGTTGTACAAACGATACCAATTGGTTTATTAAATGCGATGTAAACATGATTTTCGATAGTGTTATCGATAAGTTGTCCGTTTACCATGACTTTATCACCCGCAGAAACCTTTGCGCCAATTCCAGCAATTTGTCCGTTGATTTTAACTTTTCGACCTTCAATCAATTTATCGGCCTCTCGTCTCGAACAGTAACCTATTTCACTTAAAAATTTATTGAGACGCGTACCATCGTTTGTGCTCATGCGGCTATTTCGATTTTCGTTTCAAAGCATTTAAATACATCGTTTCTACTTTTTCTCTGGCCCAAGGCGTTGTTCGAAGGAATTTTAAACTTGATTTGACAGAGGGTTCGTCTTTAAAACACCGGATGTTGACGAGTTCAGCCATTTTCTCCCATCCGAGATTCTCAACCAAGTAATTTACAATGTCTAACAGTTTTACTCCATGCAGCGGATTATTCGTTTGATTTTGACTGCTTAGGGATTCGGACATGCTGTGTAGATAAAAAACAAAAGTAGGAATAATTGCTTATACATTGGATTAGCCTAGCCTCAGACGGTTAATGGCCTCAATGCAATTTTATAGGTGTTTATTTTTACTTTAGAATTTGCGCATATTGATACTCCTGAAATAAATATATTTGTAACGACATGAAAAGAATGAAGCATTTTATTTTTGTTTTATTATTCATCACTTCGAAAGGCGTTATCGCAAACCAATCGAGCAATACGGATACCCTAAATACCTATGATGTATATCGCTACATCAAATGCAGCGGTATACTTCATCCGGAAATTGTTTTGCGTCAAGCTATTTGGGAAACAGGATGGTTTAAGTCGAAGCACTCGTTGCAGAAGAACAATTTGTTTGGCTTTCGATACTCAAAAAAATACATGTCGTTTGATAGCTGGCAAGCTTGTGTTGATTACTATAAAACCTGGCAATTGAGGAGGTATACAAATCCCGATGAAGATTATTACAAATTCCTTGTAAGGATTAAGTATGCAACTTCACAGAATTATCTCAGCAGTTTAAAAAGTCTGAAATTAGAAATTCCTGAGGTGAAATGTGATGAAGAGTAAAATCAACGAGCCTTTACTCATCCTGCTTTTCTCGAGTACAATTCTTGCATTTGTCTCATTTATTCCAAAAGGAATAATATCATTTGAATTACCTGATTATTTAAGTGATTTAAAAGAATCATATAAAAAGCAAGTCATCCATCCAGAACAAAAGAGATATACAGGTCAAAAAGACGCCTCATTTGTTGCACCATCTAAAATGCTTGCCGATACAACGGTTAATAGTTTTGGCGACTTAACTAAATTCTTCGAAGCATTGTATGCATTGCAATCCAATCCAGAAGCTATACACGTTGCCTATTTTGGAGATTCGATGATAGAAGGCGATTTAATAACAATGGATTTGCGTTCGATGCTACAAAAAAGATTTGGAGGGAAGGGAGTGGGGTTTATGCCGTTAACCTCTGTTACTGCTGGTTATAGAACAACAATTAGACATCAATTCAACGATCTTTGGGAAACTTACAATTATGTTGATAAACCACCTGCAAACAAAAAATTGGCATGGTGTGGATTTAACTTTGTTGGCAATCTAGGAGCTTATGCAGAATACAGTAAGTCGAAAGGATATTCTTCTTTCAATCATGTCAAAACCTTTGTAAAAAGTCAATCAGCATCAGAACTAGAAATCATTGCAGGCGATAAAATCATGAATAAAGCAATCGATATTGCCGATTCAATTCAAACAATCGAAATTAAAGACAGCATAGATTTTGCAAAATTGAGTATAAAAGTGAAATCAGGTTCGCCTGAATTCTATGGATTAAATTTTGAAAATGGTCCAGGGCTGTATGTCGACAATTACGCTTTTAGAGGCAATTCAGGGATTCCTCTTTCTACCGTTGAACAAGACATGTATCAATTTGCATCCAAAAACATGAATTGTAAATTGATAATTCTTCATTATGGATTAAATGTTGTGGGCCATGAGTCGGGCGATTATTCCTGGTATTTAGCGTCATTTAGAAAAACACTTAAAAAGATAAAATTAGCATTTCCCAATGCAACAATTGTTCTTGCAAGTGTTGGCGACAAGGCCCATAAATTTGGTCAGAGTTACCATACAGAAACAGATATACCATTGTTTGTAGGCATGCAAGTTAAATTGGCAAAAGAAGAAAACGTCGTTTTTTGGAACATGTATAAAGCAATGGGAGGCTACGACAGCATGAGACGCTGGGTAGAAGAAAATCCAAAGAAAGCAGCAAAAGATTATACACACTTGAACCATGCAGGAGCAAAAGAAATTGCAACATTATTCTATGAATGGTTGATGGGGGAATACAACGAATTTTTGCAAGAGAAAGCAGAAGAAGTTTCGGCTGCACGTCTAAAGAATAAAGATACCTTGGTACAATGATTAGAACAACAATAGTTTTCTTATTAATTTCTGTTCGAATCTATGGTCAAAACGATAGTTTACCATTCATTCGCGACTCACTCAATGTTATTGAAAATGCTTCAGGTCTTGAAAATTATTTTGAATCTATACAATCATTCAAAAACAAGAAAGCGGCTGAAATTAATGTTGTACACATTGGAGATTCGCATGTCCAAGCGGGATTTTACAGTGAGCCCTTAAGGATCGATCTTCAGGCAAAATTTGGAAATGGTGGAAGAGGATTGGTGTTTCCATATCAGGCAGCAAAAACAAATGGTCCCGCAGATTATACATTTTCATCGAACCAAAGCTGGAAAGCCAAACGGAATTGTATTGAAAAAGGAAGTATTCCTACTGGACTTTCTGGGCATACAATCTACAACAACTCAAGTGCTGCAATTTTAACATTTAAACCTCGAGATAGAAATTTAATCGGTAAACCATCTGAAATTGAAATCTACCATCTTTCTAATCTCGATAGCAATTTCACGTATCACATTTCTGATAGTTTAGGCCAAATCATCGGTAGTTTAGATTCCATTAAAAGTACGCCAACCAAATCGGTGTATAAAATTTCAAGACCAACTTATCAATGGAACCTCGTAACCAATTCCTTGAATAAAAACGGTAAATCCTCTACAATATTTGGGGTTAATCTCATCAAGGATACAGGCGTTAAAATGCACACCATTGGGGTAAATGGAGCGGAATATAAACACTATCTCAGAAGCGAATTCTTTGCTAAACAATTGCCCGAATTAAAAGCAGATTTAATTATAGTTTCACTTGGAACAAACGAAGCGTATAATACCAAAGACTTTGATCCAATTAGATTTGAAGCTATTGTGGATTCATTTCTAATTCAAGCCCAAACAAACAATCCGAATGCATCCTTTTTACTTGCTGCTCCTCCAAGTATAAGCCAAGTAAAGGTTACAAGAAACAAGAAAAAAAGAAAGGTCTATCAATACACAGAAAACAAAAACATCCCAATTATTTGCGAAATACTAAAAAATCAAGCAATTAAACATCAATGTGCTTACTGGAATTTCTATGAAGTAATGGGAGGCTACAATTCAATAAATAAGTGGTATGCGAAAGGCATGACAGACAAACGAAGAATCCATTTCAGTCGAAAAGGATACCTCATTCAAGGTAATTTGTTAAAAAATGCGTTAACTATTGAAATGCAAAAAGTAAATCAAGAGTGATATGTTAAATCTTGATCGTTTGTTTGCTCTTTTAGTTTACAATCCTGATGATCGTTTGTTATTCAATTCAGGATTTTTCCTGTATTTTTTATTGCTCTTCTTTGTTGGATACTATGCATTAAGAAACCACGCCAACTCAAGAATAGCCTTTGTTTCGTTGTTTTCGCTTTACTTCTTCTATAAAGCTTGTGGATGGTATGTTGGCTTGGTTATTCTTGCTGCAATTGTCGACTTTAATTTGAGCACCATCATTTACAAATCGAGACATTCGTTAAAAAGAAAATCACTTTTAATTTTCAGTTTGATCTTAAACTTGGGCTTGTTGGGATATTTTAAATATACCGACTTCTTTATCGGAATATTAAATGACATTCAAAACAAAGACATACAGCCTTTTAAGTTGATCTTGCCAGTTGGGATTTCTTTTTACACATTTGAAAATATCAGTTACACGATCGACATTTATCGAAGAAGTTGTAAGCCGGTAAAACGGTTTATGGACTATTTGTATTTCTTATCCTTCTTTCCCAAGTTGATGATGGGGCCAATTGTAAGGGCTGCAGATTTTATCCCACAAATTAGAAAGCCAGTTTGGTTGAATAGTGAAGATGTTACAAAAGGCTTGTTTCTAATACTCACGGGATGTTTTAAAAAAGTGGTGATTTCCGATTATTTAAGTACACATTTAGTGAATGGTGTTTTCGATGATCCGCTAAGGTACTCGGGATTGGAGTGTTTAATGGCTGTTTATGGTTATGCTCTTGTAATTTATTGCGACTTTAGTGGATATTCTGATATGGCCATCGGAATTGCGAAATGGATGGGCATCGATGTAAACATCAATTTCAATGCACCGTATCAAAGTAAGTCGATTACTGAGTTTTGGCGACGATGGCATATTTCGCTATCGAGTTGGCTTCGAGATTATCTATACATATCCATGGGTGGAAATAGAAAAGGAAAGTTCCGAACCTATTTCAATTTGTTTGTCACCATGGTTATTGGAGGCTTTTGGCATGGTGCAAGTTGGAATTTTATTTTTTGGGGTGCAGCACATGGAATTATTCTAGCTATCGAAAAGCTTTGGAAGGACAACAAAAATCCAACAACTGTTCAGAGCGGAATTCTCATTAGAATTCTCCAAACGATAATCACGTTTCATATTGTTTGTGCACTTTGGGTTTTTTTCAAAGCAGAGACATTCACTATTGCTTTAGCTATGTTTGAGCAAATTTTCAAGGGTATAGACATTGCAATTTTCCCAGCATTTTGGACAGCGTATAAAACAAGCATTTTTGTACTTGTTGGTGGAATTATACTTCATGCGTTACCAATCAAATGGAATGATTTAATTATTTCACATACGTCTAAGTTGCATTGGAGCTTCAAAATGCTAAGTATGACAATTGTTCTAGCCTTGTTTTACTACTTTAACAGTGCAGGCCAAGTTCTTCCAATTTATCTTCAATTCTAGCCACCAAGCTAACCACAAAAAATCTTCGTTTTAATCCAGGGTTTGAATTTCAAATTGGGGCATAATCTGAAGAGTGTCGTTTCATTTTTTATCTCGAGATTGAAATCTGGGGAAATTTTTTTACGGGAATTTTTTTATAGTCCCAGGATTGAAATCCTGGTCTATTGATTTACGGGAATTTTTATAAATCCGGACTAAAGTCCGGAGCTTGATTTTTCTTCCAAAACGAATTATTCGATACGCAAAGCTTTCGAATCGTATCGTTTCATTCTTTATCCCAATTAACATCAACTTGCTATTGCAACAATTAGAATAACAATTTCTAATTTTTCACAATGGTATATCAACGAATAAATTACGAAGAAAGAGTACTTATTTCAATCCGATTAAAAGAGAATTGGGATTATCAATCAATCGCCAATGAATTAAATCGAAGCAAAGGAACGATCAGCAGAGAGGTTAGTCGAGGTTCAATCATTGAC
>CANHIS010000157.1 GCA_947460255.1 Bacteroidota bacterium | reverse complement strand
GTGATATTTCTTTGTCGCTGAATGAACTCCCTGACTCAAAAGGCAT
Organism: Bacteroidota bacterium; assembly: GCA_947460255.1. GTDB lineage: Bacteria > Bacteroidota > Bacteroidia > M30B66 > M30B66 > CAMCXT01. The sequence goes on along the minus strand of CANHIS010000157.1, from coordinate 6,767 downwards.
CCTGAAAGTTTTTCCAAATCCTAGCAACGCATGGGTTCAGTTCAACACGGAGAAAAACACTACGATTTCAATTTACGATGTGCAAGGGCGCTTGATCAATAGATTCAATTGTGAAGGAAACTGCTCTTGGAATTCAACCGAAGCTTCATCTGGAGTGCTCATTATTGTTGCAGAATCTAAGGATGGAAATAGAACAACTCAGCGTTTAGTGAAATATTAAGTTTGTTTATTCCGCTGTTGATAGTTGTGTTTCGACATCTGCTGTTAACCCAAGTGGATTTCTACCTTTGCGGCTGAACTATGGCTGGCGAAAAGAATTTCAACCAAAAACGACTTCGGTCATCCTACATCACCTCGGTGGTGAGTATTACCATGGTAATGTTCATGCTCGGCTTGATGGGCTTGATGCTCATCAATGCGCGAAAGCTCACCGATTTCACAAGAGAATCGTTTACAGTAACGGTCTTCTTCCGCGATTCAGTGGAAGAAAGTCAGATTCTACATTTCAAGGAAGAACTGGCAAGAAGGGAATTCGTGAAGTCATCAGTTTACACCAACAAGGAGCAAGCTGCTAAGGATTTCGAAAAGGAACTGGGTGAAGATTTTGTCGACTTCCTCGGCTACAATCCCCTACCCGCTTCATTAGACATCAACTTCAAGCCCCAATTTGCTAACGAGGCTTACTTCAGCAAGACCGAAAAAGAATGGCTTTCCAATCCATTGGTGCAACAAGTGAGTTACCCAAGAAATCTGATTGTCAAAATCATCGATAACATCCAGAAAATCAGTTGGGTGTTCCTTGCATTCGGCGCTGTGCTTACATTGATTGCTGTAACCTTGATCAACAACACGATACGTTTGGCAATTTATTCTAAACGATTCTTGATCAAAACCATGCTGCTCGTTGGTGCTACAACTGGATTCATCCGAAGACCATTCGTTACAACAGGCATTTTACAAGGTTTCCTTGGAGGCTTGATCGCTGTTTTGCTACTTGCTGGAACGCTTATCATTGCTGAAAATCGAATTCTCGGACTCAAAGAAATCCGTGATTTTCAATGGTTGGGTATTTTGGCAGGTTCTGTAGTTTTGGGAGGGATTATTTTATCGTGGATTTGTACTTTCTTTGCAGTCCGCAAATACCTGAATCTCAAAACCGATTCACTCTATTAAGCGCCACTATGAGTACAGAAAAGGACAACAACAAAGGCTTCGTTTTCGGGCCAATGAATATTAAACTGATGTTGGCTGGATTGGCCGTAATTTTTATTGGATTCCTCCTCATGGTAGGCGGTGGATCTAAAGATCCCAACGTTTTCAATCCTGAAATCTTTTCCACACAGCGCATCACTGTTGCTCCTATTGTGGTTTTGATCGGCTTCGCAATTGAAGTTGTAGCCATCATGTACAAACCAAAGAATTAAGTTTCATGAGTTGGTTCGAAGCCTTCATCATCGCGTTGGTGGAAGGCTTAACTGAATTCCTTCCCGTTTCTTCAACTGGTCACATGATCATTGCGCAAGCTTTGATGGGCGTGCCATCCGACGAATTCGTGAAGCTCTTCACGGTGAACATTCAGTTCGGGGCGATCATTTCAGTGCTTGTATTGTATTGGAAACGTTTCCTGAAAAGTCTCGATTTCTACTACAAACTCATCATTGCATTTATTCCGGCCGCTATCGCGGGATTGTTGCTCGGTGATGCCATCGACAGTCTGCTTGAAAGTCCAACCGTTGTAGCTATAACCCTCGTTCTTGGAGGCGTTCTGCTGCTCAAGGTGGATGATTGGTTTAAGTCGGCTCCAGTCACCTACGAGGAAGCACTCGACGATCCAAACCGACATGCGGATGATGTATTGATTACCTATCCAAAAGCATTTATCATCGGGCTTTTCCAGTGTATCGCACTGATTCCAGGTGTTTCAAGATCGGCAGCGACCATCATTGGAGGGTTAACGCAAGGCATCAGTCGAAAAAACGCTGCCGAATTTTCCTTCTTCCTCGCAGTGCCAACCATGGCGGCAGCTTCTGGATACAAATTGCTCAAAGTATTCCTCAAAGGAGATCCCAAAATCCTTACGGATAACATCGGCTTGCTCGTTTTTGGAAATGTAGTTGCATTCATTGTAGCGATGCTAGCGATCCGATTCTTCATTGGATTCCTCACCAAACATGGATTTCGCGTGTTCGGTTGGTATAGAATTGCTGCCGGATTAATCATCTTATTGCTCATGGCGATGGGCGTTGACCTTTCGATTGCATGACCGAAACACCTTATCACTCTGGTAAACTTCTGTTAATCAACAAACCACTTGGTTGGACATCCTTCGACCTCGTGAACAAAGTGCGTTTTGCTTTAGAGAAGAAGTTCCGTTTGAAACGGATGTCGCTCAAAGTGGGCCATGCAGGCACGTTAGATCCTTTGGCGACAGGCTTGATGCTGATCTGCACTGGAAAGATGACCAAAAAGATCGATCAGTTCCAAGGCATGCCAAAGGAATACACTGGAACATTTTTTTTGGGTGCTTCAACGGCTTCTTTCGATCTCGAAAAGGAAGTAGATAATACATTTCCAACCCAACATATTACGGAAGAAATGATTGCCGATGTAGCGAAGAAATTTATAGGAACCCATGACCAGGAACCGCCAGTTTTTTCAGCTAAAAAGATCGATGGTGAGCGTGCTTATGAGTTGGCTCGTGCTGGAAAAGAAGTGAAAATGAAAACAGCGAGCATTGAGATTACCGAGTTCGAAATCACACGCATTGCATTGCCTGAAGTTGATTTTAGAGTTGCCTGCTCAAAAGGCACTTATATCCGCTCATTAGCGCGCGATTTCGGCGCAGCACTCAATTCAGGAGCCTACTTGGCGAAACTGCACCGTTCAAAGATTGGCGAATATTCTGATGCAAAAGCTCAAAGTATCGAAGAATTGCTGGAAAGCATTCATGAGACTGCAACAGTAGCCAAATCGGATAAACCAGAATAGTTGATTCGTTTCGACAAGGTTTCCTTAACTTGCAGTGTAGAAATCTATGAGCGCTGAAACGAACAACCAAGAAAACGAAAATCTAGCATCACAAGAGCCATCAGCGTCTTCACAAGGTTTTTTTGTGCATGAATCTGAAGATGAGCGTTTGTTGCGGGACATCCATCGGCCACCGATGGAAAAACTCATGCTTTTCACTCAGATGATTCGAAGAGAACGGATGCTTAAGCAAGGGAAACGCTTGAAATGAAACATTGATTACTGGAGCGTTTCAGTGGAGTTACAAAAATAAAAGCGCATCCCCATTTCTGAAGATGCGCTGATTTCACAATCGTTCCAAATTTAGTGCGCGACAACCAACTTCACAGCCTTCAGAGTAGGTTGATCAAACGTAACAGTGTACAAACCACTTTCAAGTTTCGACGCATCAATCCATTCATTTCCAGATACACTGAAGCCCATCGATACGAGTCTGCCCGTTGCATCAAATAATTTCCAGCCAAATGCTTCATTCATCCGTATCGTTACAAAATCGCTAGCTGGATTTGGATACATCACCATCGATTGATCCACATTAGAGACACTTGTTACGATGTCGACTACAAATTCTACCGATTGCTCGCAACCATTCGCATCTTCAACGGTGATAATATAAGTGCCCGCCGCAAGGCCTGTTAAATCTTGCACGCTAGAGCCATTGCTCCAATTCACAGTGAATGGTGGCAATCCGCCTGTAATCGTTACATCAATACTTCCATTTGGCGTTGAGCCAACTTGTGGAAGCACATCCGCTTCTATTACCAATGGCGAAGGATTAATCAACGAAACGGTGAGTTCCGAACTGCACCCACCGAGCGAAGTCGCTGTTAAAATGTAGTCTCCAGCAGGAATTCCAGTAAGATCTTCCGTTGAAGCCCCATTGCTCCACGACAATTCAGTTTCGCCGACAATTGTAAGATCAATCGCTCCATTCGATTCACCGGCACATCCCACTGGAGTTGTTGAAACCAAAGTGATGTCTGGAGAATTCTCAATCGAAATATCCACCGTATTCACCGAAGCAACTGATCCACAGGAATTGCTTACAGTGACTGCATACAAACCAGCTTGATTTACATTGATCGAGGCTGAATTCGTGCCTACAGATCCGCCATTGCGCGTCCATAAATACGTCATCCCCGATTGTGGCGTGATTTGAAGCGCATATTGTTCTCCATCACATACTGTAACTTCCGATGGCCCCGCAATCACAGCTGCACTCGGCGCTGGAAGAATACTCAAGGTTGCAGAAGCCGTTGATTCTATAGTTCCACAACCATTTTCCAAACTAACGGTGTAAACACCCGCTTCATTGGCAGTGAATTGGTTGCTATTGGAACCCACTTCTACTCCATCCCTTAACCATTGGTAGTTCACTCCGCTTTGAGATGTAATCGACAAAACAGTAGAGCTTCCTGCGCAAAAACTTAAGCCATTGCTAGAGTTGATCGCACTTGGCTGAGTTGGTGTTGGATTGATAATCAAACTGTTCGGACTTTCATTTCCAATCTGAACAGGGTTAGAGCTAATAATCCGCACTCGATAACCACTTCCAGCAGGCGTTCCGATTGGAATTGTCGCATTGATTGTTCCTGCTGCAGTTCCTGTTAATGTTCCAATGTTTACTGGACTTCCGAAATTGCCCGATGCATCACTTAATTGAGCAGTGAAAACATTTCCATCGTTAACAGCGGCATTTAAAGTAAAAGGAATGTTCAATTGCCCGCCTCTACAAACTGGAGAACTCAACCAAGCCACATCTATCGGCAACGCACTGAAGCAAGAAAACACAAATTCAAACCCTGCTGTTAATCCAGCGTTTTGATTGGTCGATTCAAACCTGAAAGTCAAACTGCTACCTGTTGATTGCCAAGCTGGCGGCCATCCATTGAAGTTATTGTAGGAGCCAATCAATGGTGATGCAGTACTCGGACCATCATACACGCGAATCCAGTGACCACCGTTATTGCCATTCACATTGATGCCGTTGATTACTGCTCGAAGCCGCTCGCCATTGTATGAAGTAAAGGTTTGTTCCCAAATTCCTGCAGGATAATTTCCGGTTCCTCCTGGATCTCTCAGAATTCCATTACACACATACCGAATTCCTGAACTCATCGCGTATTGAATCACTGCAGGTGGAGTATCGACACAAGTGATAATTCCCTGCCAGCCTCTAGCTTGATTGGTGGCATTGGATCGGTATCTGAATGTTAAACAAGTGCCAGTAGAGGTTATTGGTTCAATGGTTGACCCAGATATATACATGGCCAACGGCGGAGCTGAAATGCTGCTTCCATCAAACACCCAGAGTGTATCGCCTGATGCAAATGACGTTTCATTTCGGTTAAAATTGAACTGAATCAATTGCCCAGATGCTGAGCAGAATGTCTGCACATAGTTTCCATTGGCAGTATAGTTTTGGTTCGGACCACCATCATCATAAAATACAGCCTCACAAACATTTACAGTTCCATTGCTCATCGAATAAGTCGGCAATGCTTGTCCAAAACAGGTCATTAAACCTGAATAACCTTGTGCTGAACCAAAACCTGCATTGGTATTTGTTCGGTCGAATTCGAAGGTGAGATATTCTCCTGTACTTTCTACGTTGGCTGGCAGGAAATTAAAGTTGTTGTATTGTCCAATCAACGGATAAGTTTGATCTGGACCATCATAAATGCGCAACCAATGTCCGCCGTTGTTGCCATTCACATTCAGAAATGAATAAGCAAATCGAAGTCGTTGGCCATCTACCGAACGGTACGTTTGGCGCGCAAAACCTTGTCCATAAGCAAACGGACCTGAATCATCAGAAACAATTGCATTGCAAGTTACCCGCAAGCCGCTGCTGATGTTAAATGTATCTTGTCCAGCATGCGATGCCACACAATTCACAAAGCCTTGCCAGCCTTGGTTTTGGTTGCTTCCATCCGATTTGAAACGGAATGTCAAGCAAGATCCATTACTTTTCATAGGTTCCATGGCAGAACCGGGAACAAAAATGGCGAGCAATCCAGCGTTAACGTCAGCACCATCGTAAACAAACAAACTGTCGTTGGTTCCAAAGCCAATTTCATTCTGGTTGAAGTTGATTCGAAGTTTCTGTCCGGCATCTGCACAATAGGTTTGCGTTTGATCCAAACCGGCGGCATAATTGGCATTTGGGCCACCTTGGTCGTAAAAAACACCGGAACAAACATTTTGCAAAGCAGTTCCAAAAGGCAAAATATCCAGCATTTCTCCAAAACAAGTGAGTGCGCCAACGAACCCAGCATTTCCGCCAAATCCAGCATTTGTATTGGTTGCATCAAATTCGAAGGTGAGAAACTCACCAGAACTCACCACTTCAGCAGGAATGAAATTGAAGTTGTTGTATTGTCCGATTAAAGGGTAGGATTGATCCGGTCCATCGAAAATCCTTAACCAATGCCCGCCGTTGTTGCCATTGATGGCGAATGCAGAATATGCAAAACGCAAACGCTGTCCAGTCGCCGACTTAAAAGTATGTCTAGTAAAACCTTGCGAATAAGGAGAACCACCTTGAGGATCCAAAATTGTTGCGTTACAAACTACCGAAATCCCGGTGTTCATAGCGATGTTTACAGCTTGTTCTGGATTGCTCAAGCAAGTGAACTGAGCTTGCCAACCTGTTGTTTGGGCAGAACCATCGCTCTTCCATCGAAAAGTGATACAAGTTCCAGAACTCCAAATGGCATCGGCAGCCGAGAAGGGAATAT
>CANHIS010000156.1 GCA_947460255.1 Bacteroidota bacterium | reverse complement strand
GTTGGAAAAACAACTGATACAAAACAATTCCAGCACACACCGATATATTAAAGGAATGCTTGGTTCCAAATTGCGGTATTTCGATGGCTTCATCTGCAACTTCCAGAACTTCATCTGAAACGCCACGCACTTCATTGCCAAAGATTAAGGCTATCTTCTCTGATGTGTCGTGCCACTGATCAAGTGCTTTGCTTTGGTCGGTTTGCTCAATTACCACCACGCGATACCCATCAGATTTCGCCTTTAATGCTGCATCTTTCACAGAAGCGAAGTACTCCCAGTGAACACTATTTTCTGCACCAAGTGCCGATTTGTGGATTTCCTTGTTAGGCGGCGTTGCACTGATCCCACACAGATAAATAGCCTCGCACAGAAAAGCATCCGCAGTGCGGAAAACAGATCCTATATTGTGCAAACTCCTCACATTATCAAGGATAATCCGAACAGGCCATTTGCCTGCCGACTGGAATTCTTCTGTGTTCTTTCGGTTTAACTCGGTTATGTGTAACTTTCGCATGGCTTAAACTTGGCCAAAATTAAGTCCTTCAATCATTGAAACCAGCAAAATCTGCAACATCTTCTACAGTGGTCGAAACGCCACTCATGAAGCAGTATAACACCATAAAAGCCAAGTATCCTGATGCAATGTTGCTCTTCAGGGTGGGTGATTTTTATGAAACTTTTGGTGAAGATGCTGTTAAAGCTTCTACAATCTTAGGTATTGTGCTCACCAAAAGAGCCAATGGAGCCGCAGCATATATCGAACTGGCTGGCTTTCCACACCATTCTCTCGACAATTACTTGCCGAAATTGGTTCGCGCCGGTCTTCGTGTAGCAATTTGTGATCAATTGGAAGATCCAAAAATGACGAAAACAATCGTCAAACGTGGAGTCACAGAACTCGTTACACCTGGATTATCTAGTACCGATAAGCTGCTCGATCATAAATCTAATCACTTCCTCGCTGCCGTTTATTACGGTAAGGAAAACAGTGGTGTAGCATTTCTTGACCACTCAACAGGCGAGTTTTTAATTTCCGAAGGCCGAAGCGAAGCCATTTCAAAGCTTATCCAAAATTTTCAGCCTGGAGAAATTCTTGTCTCAAAACCACAACAGCAACAATTTAAAGAATCATTTGGAGACCGTTTTTTTAGCTTTCAGCTGGATGATTGGGTGTTCCAAGAAGAATTTAGCCGAGAACTCCTTCAGAAGCAATTTTCAACGATTTCTCTGAAAGGTTACGGAATCGATGACATGCCTCTTGCCATTATCGCTGCAGGTGCTTGTTTACATTATCTGAAAGAAACCAACCACGACAAAACAGCGCATCTCACTTCCATCGCAAGGATTGAAGAAGACCGATACATGTGGATGGACGCCTTTACACTTCGAAATCTTGAACTTTTTCAAACCGGGCATCAACAAGGTTTGAGTTTGTTTGATGTAATCAATCAGACCCAAACACCGATGGGAGCGCGCTTGCTTCGTAGATGGTTGGCGCTACCGCTGAAAGATTTACGCCCGATCGAAGAACGACTTCAAGTGGTGGAGTTGCTCAAAAATACACCCGAAATGGCGGTTGCTATCGCCGATCCACTCAAGCAAATTGGTGACTTAGAGCGAATTATTGCCAAAGTTGCAGTGCAGCGAATTCAACCGAGAGAATTGCTCAGTTTGAAACGTGCATTGCATGCCATTGTGCCGATTCAGGAGATTTGCAAATCGTCGGGAAACCGAATGCTCAATGTATTTGCAGAGCAACTTAATCCATGCCTTGGCATTCGAAATAGAATTGAAGTGGAGATTGTTGCCGATCCGCCAGCACAACTTAACAAGGGCGATGTAATTGCCGAAGGTGTAGACGCAGAATTAGACGAACTGCGCGGAATTAAATCGAACGGAAAGGAGTTTCTCCTCGGTATTCAACAAAGAGAATCAGAACGCACGGGAATATCCTCCTTAAAAATCGGATTCAATAATGTTTTTGGGTACTTTCTTGAGGTTACCAATTCGCACAAAGACAAAGTGCCCAACGATTGGATTAGAAAACAAACGTTGGTAAATGCAGAGCGTTATATCACGCCTGAAATCAAGGTTTTCGAAGAAAAAATCCTTGGCGCTGAAGATAAGATCTCAGTAATCGAAACGCGTTTGTACAACGAACTTGTGGCTGCAATTGCTGAATTTATCCAGCCTATTCAACACAACGCTTTTATACTGGCTCAAATTGATTGCTTACTTGGTTTTTCCATTCTTGCCAATGAGAATCAATACAACAAACCAGTTGTAAATGAGGAGTTTCGAATTGATATCCGCGAAGGTCGCCACCCTGTAATCGAAAAACAATTGAGAATTGGTGAGCCTTACATCAGCAACGATTTGGTGCTCGATCCTGAAACAACTCAAATTATGATGATCACTGGACCCAACATGTCTGGTAAATCGGCCATTCTTCGCCAAACTGCCCTGATCACCATCATGGCACAAATTGGATCCTTTGTTCCCGCTGAAGCTGCCACAATTGGATTGGTGGACAAAATTTTTACACGTGTGGGTGCTTCCGATTCAATCTCGACCGGAGAATCAACTTTTATGGTAGAAATGAATGAAACGGCATCCATCATGAATAATCTTAGCGCGCGTTCGCTGATTTTGCTCGATGAGATCGGACGTGGAACTTCTACCTATGATGGATTATCGATTGCTTGGTCGATTGCCGAATATCTGCACGAACAACCACTTCACAAGGCCCGAACCCTTTTTGCAACGCATTACCACGAACTGAACGACATGACAGATCGCTTCCCGCGGATTCGGAATTACCATGTGGCGGTGAAGGAGGTTGGTCAGAAGGTGTTGTTTTTGAGAAAGTTAAAAGAAGGAGGAACGAATCACAGTTTCGGGATTCATGTGGCACGTATGGCAGGAATGCCCAAACGGATCGTTGATCGCGCCACTGATATCCTGAAGGATTTAGAATTGATGCACCGCCAAAATGGGGGAGAAGGAGCCAGTCAGTTTTCTGATGCTGCCCGACAAGGTATGCAGTTAAGTTTCTTTCAATTGGATGATCCAGTGCTAGAGCAGATCCGCGATGAGCTTAAAAAGGTGAATATCGACAACCTAACACCAGTAGAAGCACTTCTTAAATTGCAGGAAATCAAGCGGCTGACTGGTGGACGTTAATTTTTTCGCATTTTTATTTTGGAGAAAACGAATTTGTTTTACTTTTGCCAACCCAATGCGAAAGTAGCTCAGTTGGTAGAGCACGACCTTGCCAAGGTCGGGGTCGCGAGTTCGAGCCTCGTCTTTCGCTCTAAAGCCACTCAAATCGAGTGGCTTTTTTGTTTTTGATACCTTGGTAATTCAAAAATCACTCAGAAGGAAATTGAAGTCGATATTGTTGTTTAAAGCCAGTACTTTAATTCTGATTTACGGGAATCCTGAAACCGAAAAGGCAAATTCATTTTAAAAATCGCATAAAAAAAACGAGAATGAAACACTCGACAGTTGTGTTTTCATTCTCGTTACTCTGTACCCGGAGCGGGAATCGAACCCGCACGATCGCAATGATCACAGGATTTTAAGTCCTGCGTGTCTACCAGTTCCACCATCCGGGCAAGTGGGTGCAAATGTATAAAAATGACTTATTCTCCAACACCCTCTTAGAAAAAAGTGTTATTTATGTTGATATTCCATGGCATGCTGCAACGATAATTCCAAGTTTGGAAGGTCTGTAAAGCCATTGCTGAGTACTATTAATGTATCGCCACGATCGAGCACAACTGCAGGAAAACCAGTGATTCCCCATTGTTGTGCTTGGGTAAATTCAGCTTTTGCACCGGCTGTAGATGCCTCCATTTCGGAGATGAATTTTTCTGGAGAAATTTCAAAAGCAACCGCCGCTTCCCGGTAAATTTCTGCTTTTGTGAGGTCTTTTGCGAAGATAAATTGCGCTTTTTGCAGCCATCCTGCAAATTCAATCACTTGATTTGGCTTGAACTTTCTGAATGCAACCATGGCTTTTGCAGGTTCCATTGAATCGTTTTTTCTATCAGGATGCCCTAAAGTATTCATGTACTGTTCAGAAACTTGCACTCCAGTAATTTCTACCAATCTCGGAATGGCACTTTTGATGTACTTGGCCATGTCTGGATCCATTGGGCCAACTCGTTCGCCAGTAATCAAGCCGCCACTTAGTACATCGAATGCATACTCATTCTTGTATTTTTGATGAAATGCGGTAATCACTGGACTAAATCCATAACACCAGCCGCAGTAAGCATCATAGATGTAAATGATTTTCCCTTTTTGTTGTTTGGGTATTTCGTTGTTTTCGATGGGCTTTAGATTCATACCAGATAAAGTTAAAATAGACAATAGAAGCAATCCGAAGGTTTTAGTTTTCATGATCTATTGTCTGTGAAATGTTAAGATTGAATTCTATGGTTTTACTTTTTGGGCTTAGAATTTCTTGGTTTATCGGAAAGTAATTTCGCCTTCTTGCGCTCCGGATCTTCATGAAAGAAATATCTAAAATCGATTGTTAAATAACTTCCTTGAAGATTTGTAACTACGGTATTGACTACATCATTGTTGATGATGTAATCTATTCCTAAACCATAAATGGGACTAAATGGTCTATTCAATGAAGTGCCAAGGTAAAAATATCCTTTGTCGCGCGTTCTGTATTCGAATCCAACATTGGCAATTAAACTTGGATTGAAGATCAACTTTCGCCCACCTATGGCATACAATACTTCGTTAGTAGTTTGCACATCGGATGGAAACATGTTGATACAAAAGCCGGCAGAAACATTCATGTAGATTCGTTCAGACAGTCGAATGAAAATTAACTGACTAAAGGGAATTTCGTATCCAACGATTCGCATTTCAGCTATGCTAGATTGCCCATTAAAGAAAGACTCCATTCTAATTTTTCTTCGGCTGTAATTGATACCAAATTCAAGCGAAAGTGTTTTTGTGTAGCCTTTTCTAATAACTAAACCTCCTGAGAAACCTGTACTTTGACTGATATTATAGTTGAATCCATTTTGGGATATTTCTTCTGGACCAGTTCCGAAAAATCGTGATGTAAAAATGGGTTTAATCTGAACTCCAACAGTGGTAACCTTTTCCTGCGACCATAGTTGAGCTGCATTAAATCCGATGAAGAAGATGAATAGAAAAAGATTTTTCATTTCGGATTATTGAACGATCAAATCATTGAGAATTAATTCAGTAGCACCAACTTTTGATCTCACAAAACGCCCTGCACAATTTGCTATTTCCGCTTTCTGCTCGTCATCCATAAGCATAACGAATTTCGTGAAATCTTCCTTTGTAGAAACCTGCATCGCACCACCTGCATGAATCATTGCTTGAGCTTCTGGGAATTTTTCATGTTTAGGGCCAAATGCCACAGGTATTCCAAATGCTGCAGGTTCCAAAATGTTGTGCAATCCGGTTCCAAAACCTCCGCCAACATAGGCAAATTCTGCCATTGCATAAATGCGCATCAACATACCAATGTTGTCAATGATCAGGACATTGGTAGATGCATCTGGCTGTTCAATCAGTTTGGAATACCGAATGGAAGATGTTCCACAGCTTGATTCGATATTTTTCAGGTGTGCCTCATCGATTTCATGCGGGGCTATGATTAATGCACGAAAGTTGGTCCAAGGCAGGAAGATTTTTTCATCCGCCGGCCAGGCGCTACCTGCAACCATGCAAAATCTGCCCTTAAGCCAGCGTTTAATTTCGGGTATTTCGATGCTAGCATCTGCATTTTGTATCACTCGATCGAAGCGAGGATCCCCACTCACCACAAAATTTGTGTACCCTATTTTTGATAGCATTTCGGCCGATTCAAGGTCTTGAAGATGAATTTTATAGAAATGTTGTAGTTGTTTCACAAACCAGTTTCCATACCACTTGAAAAACGGCTGATCGACCCGAAATCTTGCTGCAATCAAATAAGTTTTGCAATTTGATTGAAACAAGGCTTCCATGAAATTGTACCAAAACTCATACTTTACAAATACAGCTTTGGTTGGTTTAGCTATGCGCACAAAATCGGCTGCATTAGAAGCCAAATCGGCTGGCATGTAGCAAATGTAATCGGCTTGTGGGTAATTCTTTTTTATTTCGTAGCCAGATGGAGAGAAAAATGTAAGTAGCAAAAAATCGCCGGGGGTTTTCTTTGTATAGGCCTCCATGATTGGTCGAGCTTGTTCAAATTCGCCCAAAGAAGCGCAATGAAACCAAACAACATTTTTGTTTTTCGGAATAGCCTCATGCAATTTGGTGCGCCAGTTTTTGCGACCATTTACCCACAATTTTGCCTTTGGAGAAAAAAGGGAAGCCAGATGAATCAACAGCACGTAGGCTGCAATTGCAAGCGAGTAAATGTGTTTCACTTAATAGAAATAGAATTCATCTGCCTTTTTCTCATAAAGCGGAATAATCCAACCGATTCTGAAAGATGCATGACCATCGATTCGCAAGGTTGGGTCGGCCGACTTTAAATCGAAATTCCAACTTCTCCGATTTTTCGTGAAAGCGGCTGTGTAATCAACAGATACAAAGAAATTCACCAACCTCGAACTAGAAAGATGAACGTAACCGAAGGAGGGAGAGATAGCCCAACCGTTTGATAGTCGGTCGTACCCTTTCAAGTAATCGTTTGCAATGGGCGGAACATCCGCATTTCGTTCATAATCGAATCTGATTTTATGCTGCATAAATCCAACGCCGATGGTTGAATATAGACCCGAATTTTTGTTTGGCCCAATTACCGGAAATAGCTTTCCAAATCTGGCTATGCCCTGGATTCCGCGCATTTGGTAACGAACATCGTACAAAGTGCCATCCGATCCGATAATAAATCCAGTTGATGTTGTAACACCCTGTAACATAGTTGTGTCGTTAACATCACTGTTGAATAAGAAATGAATATCGGTGCCGAACAGCCAATT
>CANHIS010000155.1 GCA_947460255.1 Bacteroidota bacterium | reverse complement strand
GCGATCGCATGGTAAAAGTGTAATCTTGATAGTTCACGCCACCTTCAAGGGCGACGCCAGCGCGGTCTTTAACCCGCATCATCAAACCAGTTGAAAGAGAAAGCGCTGTTCCAATTCGCTGGTTGATTTGCGGTTCGCCTGAATTAGAAAAATTTGCCAGCGTGGCACCGAGATTAAAATGAATCGGAATGAAATACCGAACAGATGCACTCTGTGCTCGACAAATCATGTGTGTTGAAGCAACAGCAATAAAAAAGAGGAACGATTTCAAATGCATGCTTAGCGCTTTACAGAAATCGTTCCTCTTTGAATGATCTGTTACTTCGCGGCAACAGCGGCCTTCATGCCGTCAACACCCGTTTTTAAGAAGGTGAGATAAGTGTTTTTATCAGTGTAACCTACTGGCTCAGCCAATAAATTCCCTTGCGGGGATAAGACCACATATTGTGGCTGCGAGTTCGACTTGAAATTCACGATTTGCAAGTTGCTCCACTTGTTTCCAACTGTTTTCACACGCTTTCCGGTAAGACAAGAAGTGAACTGCTCTTCTGCAGGCAGCTCTTTTTTCTCATCTACATACAATGAAACCAAAACGTATTGCTCACTCATGATTTTCTTCACTTCCGGATCTACCCAAACGCCTTCTTCCATGCGTCGGCAATTCACACATGCCCAGCCGGTGAAATCGACCAACAGAGGCTTGTTTTCCTTTTTCGCACGCTCCATGGCAACATCAAAGTCATGCTCACAAGGAATGCCTTGCGGACAATGGTTGTCGCCTTCTGTCTCCACTTTTGATTCAGATTTGGCGGCATAACTGTAAAATGTTGGAGGCGGGAAACCTGAAATCAATTCGAGGTTGGCCCCAAAAAGTCCTGTGGCGAAGTAGATTCCTGAAGCAGCGAAAACTGTAGCCAATCCGATACGGATCGGGCCGAATTTCTTGATTTTGCTATCATGCGGGAACTTGATCAATCCCAACAGATAGGCAGCCAATCCGAAGGCAAGCAAGGTCCAAATCACCAAGAATGTTTCGCGTTTTAATAAGCCCCACTGCTCAACGAGGTCTGCATTGGAAAGGAATTTCAACGCCATGCCCAGTTCCAAGAACCCAAGCACAACTTTCACCGAATTCAACCATCCTCCCGATTTAGGGAGCGAGTTTAACCATGCTGGGAAGGCTGCAAAAAGTGCAAATGGAAGTCCGAGGGCTGTTCCAAATCCAAGCATCACAAAAAGGATGTTGTATGGATCAGGATTCGTTGCTAAAGTTCCGGCAAGGAAAGATCCTAGAATCGGACCTGTGCAGCTGAAAGACACTAAAGCCAAAGTGATCGCCATGAAAAATACGCCTATCAAACCGCCCATGTTGGAAGCAGAATCTGCTTTGTTCGCCAAGGATGAAGGAAGGGCAATTTCGTAGTATCCGAAAAATGAGATGGCGAATGCAACGAAAATCACAAAGAACACGATGTTCAAAGTAGCGCTTGTGGCAATTTCATTGAGTGTATCAGGTGGAACTTTTGCTACAATGAACGGCACTGCAATGAGTGTGTAGATCGCTGCTATCGATAATCCGTAAGTTACTGCGAGGAACAAGCCTTTTTTTCGTGTGCCGGCATTTTTGGTAAAAAAGCTCACAGTAAGCGGAATCATTGGGAAAACGCAAGGGGTTAACAAAGCCACTAAACCACCACCGAAGCCCAACAAGAAGATAAACCAGTAAGATTCTGATTCACCTTTTTCTTCCTCTTTGGTTACCAAGCCTTCGATCACCAAATCTTTACAATCGCCCGATTTACCTCCAGCAACTGAAGCTGTATTCTGAACAGTATCGGGTGCGACAACTTGTTGTTCTGTAGTATCGATAGCTGAAGTTTTTACACCTTCTGCACTTTTTCCTTTTAACTTGAACTTGAAAGGAGTTGGCTCCATTGGAATACAACCCACCTCGTCTTTACAAGTCATTCCGTTGATTTCACCAGAAATTTCAACTTCCTTGGTCGATGTGTTTACCACTTTGTGCGTGAAAACCACTTTCGATTGTGGGAAAGAGTAAACATCCACACCAAAAACCTCTTCAAACTTCTTCTCGTACTTCGGTTCTACCACTTTACCGATTCGCTTAACTGTTTTGGGCAGATTGAACGAAAATTCGGTTGGCATTGGTCCACCATCAGGAGTGAACTGAGAATAGAGATGCCATTTATCTTCCAACACAGCAGTAAACTTGAGCTCAGTAGTTGAGTCGTCGAGTTGTTTTTGTGAATACTGCCACTTGATTGGGTTGAGCATCTGTGCTTGAGCCAGAACTCCCATCAATAGCGTAAGAACGAGTAAGGTTAACTTTCTCATGGTGATGGTTTAGGTATTAACTTTTTTGTTTGGTAGGTTCTTGTTGTGATCTCGTTACGAGTTTTCCTGAACGAAGCAGCTCGAGTGCTTTCTTCACAGCAGCGTCGTTGCGGGTTTGTGACAAATAGAAACCACTGTTTCCATATAGAGCGCGGCCGATCAACGCCTGTAGCTGATTGCTGATAATGGATGATGAAACAGATTGGCCTTTCGGATCGTTGCTCACACCATTGTTGGCAGCGAATGCGTAGAATTCAGACAATAAGCCATTCACTGGAAACTGTGAGGCAAAATTTTCTGCACTTGGATAACGGTTTTTCAATTCTTTTCTACGCGCATCCACATATTCGAAAGAGAAACGGTTAATCAATCCGTTCGAAACCACTTTTGCCAAGTATTCTGAATAGCCTGATGTATCGGAATCGATTGTAACATCCGGCATTACACCTCCGCCACCATAAACCGTACGTCCAGATGGAGTTTTGTAAGCCAATGAATCTTTCTTGTCGGCTGCATCTTTCTTCGCTGTAGTGCCCGACATCCGTTCTGCGATTTCGTGGTAATACTCGTCGGTGCCTTGGTCGTAAGGACGTTGGATACATCTGCCGGTAGGCGTGTAATAACGCGCAATGGTTAAGCGCATGGCAGAGCCGTCGTCGAAACGAATTTCTTCTTGTACCAAGCCTTTCCCGAAAGATCTTCGGCCAACAACCCAGCCGCGGTCGTTGTCTTGGATTGCGCCTGAAACAATTTCGGAAGCAGAAGCAGAACCTTCGTCGATGAGCACCACCAAATCGCCCGACTCAAAACCACCTTTTGCAGTTGCAGTGTAGTTTTCGCGAGGTCGTGCTTGTCCTTCGGTGTAAACAATCTTCTTCCCTTTCGGGAGGAATTCATCCGACAAATCCACAGCTGCATTGAGGTATCCACCGGGATTGTCGCGCAAATCAAGGATAAGTTTTTTCATGCCCTTCATACTGAGCTCCTTGAAAGCTTTTAAATACTCCTCGTATGTGGTTGCTGCAAATCTAGAAATCTTGATGTAACCAGTTTGTTGGTCGAGCATCACCGAAGCATCCACCGAGTAAATCGGGATTTTACCACGGGTGATGGTGAAATCGCGCAAGTTTTTTTGTCCGGGTCTAAAAATGCTCACTTTTACTTTCGTGCCGCTTTTTCCGCGGAGCTGCTTGATTACATCTTCGTTGGTGATTTTCTTTCCAGCAACTGTTTTGCCCTCGATTTTCACAATACGGTCGCCACTTTGGATGCCGAGTTCTTCGGATGGCCCACCAGTGATAGCCGCCACAACCATGATAGTGTCGCGCTGGATGTTAAATTCTACACCGATTCCGTCGAAGTTTCCTTCAAGTTGTTCTGTAACGTGTTCTAATTCGGTAGCTGGAATGTAGGATGAGTGCGGATCGAGTTTACTCAACATGGCGGTAATGGCTTCATCCTGAAACTTTTTAGGATTTAACGTATCGACATATTCGTTGAGGATGTATTGCATCACATCCTGCATTTTATCGTCGCTTGATACCGCTCTCGAGCTTGTTTGAGGCGATGCACTTCCTGGTAAAAGGTAGCCTATCGCGATGCCGAAAACCACAGCCAATCCTAATAAAAACGGGAAGAGAAGCTTACGGAGTGGGTTTGGTTCCATGGATTAAATTGATTCTCATAAACGAACGACCGCCTGTTTTGTTATGGATGCGCGATTTCTTCTGGAAGATTTTCGAGTTTCTCCACCTCAACGCCAAATTTTCGAAGAAATTCTACGCCTTCATCCACATCAATGCCTTTGTAAGCAGCATAAGAATTAAGGAAATACACCTTCTTGATTCCTGCCGAAAGGATAATTCTCGCACAAGCTAAGCAAGGAGATAAAGTCACGTACAAGGTGCTACCATCTAAGTCGACCTTGTTTTTGGCTGCATATAAAATGGCATTTGCTTCGGCGTGAAGGGCGAGGTAGCAACTGCCTTTCCGATCGCGCGCGCATCCAGTTTCCGGCCATTCCTCGTCGCAGTTGTGCGTTCCTGCTGGCGGTCCGTTGTATCCTAACGACACAATTCGGGTATCTTTTGCGAGCACTGCACCAACCTGTTGCTTCACGCAATGCGACCTAAGCGCTAGGTTGGAAGCCAGATTCATGTATATCTGATCGAAAGAAGGGGCGTTTTTCTTCATGTACAAGTTGCGAAATTAAACAATTCGGCGTGCTTTGCTTCGTGATAATGGTCATGAATTGGCAACAAATTCAGGCATCTATCGCAAAATTTTTCGTCCTTGTAATGTTTTTAAATGCCGCGATACAGATCACCAAAAAAAGATCGAATTATGAAAATCAAATTCCTCAGTTTATTGCTTGCTTTCTCCTTCGGAGGATGGCTCAGCATTTCAGCTCAATCGAACGCCGACAATACCTTGTTGTGGGAAGTTAGCGGCAAAAATCTCAAGAAGCCTAGTTACCTCTTTGGAACATTTCACTTGTTGTGTGAAGGCGATTTAAGCATTGCCAATGCAGCTGGAGAAAAATTAAAATCATGCGATCAGTTAGCCCTTGAATTGGATTTTGATGATCCAAACATGATGGCCGAAATGCAAAACCTAGCTGGAATGAAGGATGGCAAAATGTTGGAAGATTTATTAGGAGCTGCCAAATTCAAAATTGCAGACAGCATCTTTACAGCAAAAATGGGACTTTCCCTGAAACTGCTTTCTGGCCTCAAGCCGATGATGGCAGCCAGCATGTTGTACCCATCGGTTTTGGGTTGCAATCCAGGATCTCCAGAATTGACCTTGTCGAAACTGGCTGGAGATGCTAAAAAGGAAGTGATCGGATTAGAAAAAGTAAGTGATCAAATGGAAGTGTTCGACAAGATTCCATACCAAGTTCAAGCGGATATGTTGTACAGCTACATCACAGAAGTCGACAAGTTCAAAAAAGAAACCGATGAAATGTTGGCTATCTACCGTTCGGCAAACTTGAACGAAATGCAGAAAATGATGGCTGATCCAACCTATGGATTAGATAAGTATCTCGATTTGCTTCTCACCAACCGCAACAAGAATTGGGTGAAACAAATGCAAACGATCATGCCCGAAAAGGCTACACTTTTCGCAGTTGGCGCGGGACATCTGGGCGGAACAGAAGGAGTAATCAACTTATTACGCAAAGCCGGTTACACGGTAAAACCCCTCTAAAGCTTTGGAAGAGCAAGAGTTTGTTTCGTTGATTACCCAGCACCAGGGCATCATCCGGAAGATTTGCTACTTGTATTGTCAGAACAACGACGACCGTAGCGATCTGTTTCAGGAGATCTTGATGCAGGCTTGGAGCGCTGTTCCGCGATTTAGACGCGAAGCGAAGTTCAGCACTTGGTTGTATCAAGTGGCAATCAACACAGCAGTGTCGAGGTTTAAAAAATGGAAGCGCCAACCAGAAGTGCGCCCTATCGACTTCAAGCTCGACATTGCTGAAACACTCGACGAGGAAGAAAAACACCGGTTCGAAATGATGTATAGAGCCATTTCTGGCTTGAACGACATCGACAAAGCAATTGTGTCGCTATACCTCGACGATCTTGATTATAGAACCATTGGTGAAATGCTCGGCATGACAGAAAATCATGTTGCCGTAAAGATGAATAGAATTCGGACGGCACTCAAACAACAAGTTTCAACCTTCAACTAAGCTATGGAACTCGAAGAATTTAAGAACTTGTTTAACAAGCAAAGCAGCAGTCTGCCAACAGAAAGCGCTGCAGAAATTGGCAAAATGATCCACAAACGTGGACAAACTGCTATTGGAAAAGTATTGCGGAATATGATGTTGGAACTCGCTTTTGCAGTGGTTGCCGCTGGAGCTTCCTTGGTTTTTGCGCTGCTTTACAAGGGTGCTACATCGTTTAAATGGTTTGCCGCAATCATGATTGTAGTGCTCGTTTTACAAACATTGCTCTTCATCCCGGTTTACCGGAAAATTAAAAAGCTGCGCGACCAACAAAGCGATGCCTTGAAAATATGGCTCAAATCGCTGGTAGATGCAGTTGAAACATTCCTCAACTTTTACAAACGGAGCATGCTCATTTCAATGCCGATTGCCATGCTGATTGGCGGCTATATTGGCTACACGATTGCCGATGAGCCCAACGATCCGATGGTGCCCTATTTCGAAATGGCGTTCATCCCAGTTTGGGCGAGATTGGCTTTGATTCTAGGCGTTTTAGTTGGTGTGTACTATTACCTAAAATGGGCCTTACATTATTTGTACGGCAGATACCTCAACCAAATGAAGGCTGGTTTGAAGGAGCTGGAAGGGTGATTCGGGGCCTCAATTGAAGGTTTATATTGCTTATTGTCCTGGGAATGAAGTCCCAGACTGCGGGGAAGACTCAGGCTGCGAGGAATTTGCTCCCCGCATCCCTGGATTTCAATCTAGGGTTACAGCCGGCTTGCTCTGAAACCCACACAATTCACCCTTTTGGTTGTACACGAACTGGGCATCAACTGGGTTGTAATTTGTGAGGTCAAGCACGTCTCCAAATTGCGATTCGATTACAATGCCTTGTAGCTTATTCTGGCTATTGTAGCTGAAATGGCTTTTTGTGAAGTTAATTGGAGTGCTGTAAGTAGTAAACTTCGAAAGCAAATTGCTGGTGTATTCGGCTTTCACGCAATAAACTTGGGTGTACATATCGGTGAAACTCCAGCCTTCAACAAAGCGATTGTCCTCATAAATAAACTCCATCCAACCTGTAAT
>CANHIS010000154.1 GCA_947460255.1 Bacteroidota bacterium | reverse complement strand
CTCAAGATGATCGAACTGCGGCAATAGCCTTTGCTATGTCTTCTTCATTTGGCGTTGGTAATGCATATTTTAGAACTGGCGATTTTAATGGATTTGTCGATACCGTAGCTTTTGGCGCATATAGGCGAGAGGTATTCAACCAAATTGGTTTATTTAATCCTATTTTAGCCCGCAATCAAGATGATGAATTTAATTTCAGACTTTTAAAATCAGGCTGGAAAATATATTTAAATCCGGAAATTAAAGCAAAATATTTCGTACGATCTTCTTTCGAAAAGCTTTTTCGTCAGTACCAACAATACGGCTACTGGAAAGTTTTTGTGAATCGTGAACATTCTACTGTTACTACGATTCGACAGTTAATTCCACCTATTTGGGTTGCATATTTATTTGTTGGTCCGATTGCTTTTTTATTGCATTTTTATCTCGGTGGTTTATGGTGTTTAGGTGTATTTGCTTACATGTTAATTTCCTGGTTTTGTGCAATGAAAATTGCAAATAATATCATTCAGTTTATTCAAATTACTTGGGCATTCTATATCCTTCATTTAAGCTACGGAATAGGTTATCTTGATGGTGTTTATGATTTTTTAATTCTTCGTAGAAAAGGCGGACAAAGAAATACTTCGCTTAATCGATAAAACCATTAACTAAAATGATTTTGGCACTTTCGCTGCATGTGCCATTCCATTGTACACAACTTGTATCGTATATAATCCTCTCGCCATGCCATCTGTTGCAACATTGAAGCTGTTTATACCTTCAGTTGATTGTATCGTTTGTTGAAGAATTAGTTTTCCATTCATGTCGAAACAGAAAATTTGTACTTGTCCTTTCGAATTGTTAGTAAAGGCTCCACTTAAGCCTTTACCATCTTCGAATGATGCATGAACCAATTGAAATGAGCCTGATTGCTCAAATTGAACAGGAACAATTTCAGAATCGCTGAATTCTCCATTGAAATCTACTTGACGCAATTTGTAGTATAGAACTTCTGCTCCTTGACGCGCTGCCATTTGATCTAACAATTCATATTTAATTATATGATTTGCATTTCCAGATCCATTAACACGGCCAATTGGCTTGAATTGCGTTGCATCTGTTGATCGATATACTTCAAAATAATCGTTATTAATTTCCGAAACAGTAGTCCACTTTACCAATACATCTTCTTGAACTGGAGTTGCAGAAAACTCTAGCAATTCAACTGGTAATGATGCATTGTCGAGAATACCAAATGTAAATGGACCAAATAAATTGGTTACGTCAGCAGTGATTGAACCTTCCGATGATGAGCCTCCTGCATTTGATTCCATTGGACCAATTTCCTTCCATTTTTCTTTGTCTGCTTGCCATGCAGCAACTCTCAATCGCATCATGATGTTATTCTGCTCCGTAATTCCGCTTTCAGGTCCCCAATTAAATGTAAAAATTGCCGAATGACCTGGAGCTGGTGCAGGAGGACGAATCATCCAATACTCCAGATTTGTTACTTCCATCGGATTCCCATCTACATTGTTTGTATTATATGATGGTGCAGCGCCGAAATCAAAGTATTCCGCGGTGAGCGCGTTTCCTCCTTCATTTACTGCATTTACAGGTCGAAATTTGCCGTTTTTCCCCACTGGGAAAAGGAATTCAGAAGTGCCTGATTTAAATTGTTTCATTACTGGACCATCGATGTAATTGTTAGCAGATCCAAAGCCTATCAATTTTGCATTTTCGCCTACTGTTAGCAGGTTTGAATTAGACGTGTAAAGAATTCCTGCATTCATAACCAAACTATCAAGTACCGTTAATGAACTGCCTAATCTCACAGATCCTTGCGTGTTTCTGTTTAATCTAAGCGATTTAACTTTATCATGTCCAGTTTTGAATTTTAAATATCCAATCACATTAGCCGATCCGTATACTCTTAAGCGTGTTGCTGCATCTGAAACAATGGTGCCTTCTGCAAGTGGATCTATTGTTCCATATAAATCAATATGACGGTTATTTGTGATTAATTCTGATTGATCATTTAATTGAATAATTCCAGTTGATTTTAACTTAAGTGTCATATTGCTATGCCCTGCTAAACGCATTTTTCCAGCATTTTCTACAGTTAAGCTATTGAGTTCGGCAATTTGTGGCGTCGAATTAAATTGAACAGTATCGTGTAGCGCATTGAAATTTGCCATGAAATTTCTCAAACCGTTATTATTGCTCCAAAGTGATGTTGAGCTATCGTTGTTCATGATCCAATGAGAAGTTCCAGAATTTAATGTTCCAGTAATTTCTACATGACCAGCTAAAGAAACTACACCGTTTTGCTGCGTTAATGTTCCGCGGATACGCGCTAAACCATCGAACCAACATCCTTCAAGATTTGAACTTCCATTCATGGTTAAAGTAGCAGATGGTTTAATGTCGATACCTTTGAAAAATGCTTGTTGACCAGCAGTCATCACCGGTGCACGAACTACATTCACATTTCCTGCCGGAGTTGTTGTTGCCGAGGGAAATGCTGCAATGATTATACTGTCGGCGCAAGTTGGTTTTTGTTTGAAATCCCAATTGGCATCATTGTTCCAATCTGCGCTTGCCATCCCTGTGAATGTCTTCACATTAAAAACTTCGTCAGCGCCAATATCAGTTCCTCGACGAAATTCACCGTCGATATCTGTTGTAATTGCGAATGGAGTTGTAATTACCATGCCTTTGCTATTTATACGAATTTCACATTGAGGTACGTGTAAATCGGCAGTTGCAGCGCTTGTAAAGACGTTCGAAAAACAAGCTGTTTGAATAGGTGATACTGTCGCAATATTTTCATACAGCGAATTTTGATCTCGGTTTGTTGCAGATTGCCAGCCCGTTAAATTGCTGAAATTATTTCCCCATCGAGTGGTATTGTTGGCTGTATTTGCAAATATTGCATTATTGTTGGATGCTGTAAATAAAGGAGTTGTGAGTTCAGATCCGACTCCTATGTGTCGTGATGTGCCAATTCTTGCATTACAAAAAATATTGTTTTGTAAGTAAAGCGGCGATGGAATATTGATGTTCCAGTTGTTGCCTCTAAAAAATGCGTATGTAGCATTGGAAGATCCTGATTCTGTGCCTGCTATATAAACTGTATTGTAAGAAATTTGTACGTTTTGGTTTCGAGTATCATTTCCGTGCCAGATACCAATCATGCCTGCTTTTTGGCTATTGTTTGTACCGTTGGGGAAAATTCCAAGTGAGATCATATTGTTGTAGATAAACAACTGACCACCAACTTCTTTGTCGCCAGTATTTATTCCTGAAACATAAGGTCCTTGAGGATTTACATAGGTTGATCGATTTAATAAATTATAAATTCGATTTCCATAAATTTTGGAAGTTCCTGGAGCTGCAGATACAATTCCAGAAGTGTGTGAGGCTAATGAAATTGCTGAAGATGAGCTTATCGTGTGAATCACATTGTTGTAAATATTGGCTTCACCAGTATGACTTAACATCAGAATTCCCGTGGCACCTTGATTCGTTCCCCATTGGTCAGAAACAGAAAATGACTGAAGGTTACAAATGGTATCATTATGAAGGTTTACTCCAGCGGTCCCATTATGAAAAACACCACGAACGAAGGAACTCCAATTTGTTGATGAATCACAAAGACCAGAAATATAGTTTCCATGTATGTCTGCAATGTTGCTTCCATTGCTTACGCTGAGTATTCCTGTAATTGTTTGCTTTTTACTTGTATTTCGTGTTCGTAAACTGGCTAGTTGGCTGGGGTGACCGATAGTGTTGTGCCGGATTTGCACACCAATTCCAGTGGCACCAACTCTGATACCAGTGATATCGATTCCGAAATCTCCTCCGCCTGTAACGGCGCCAACCATACCTTGAACAATATTATTTTCTACAATTCCATCAGCACCATTAAATTCAATTCCGAGCACTGAAATTCCGCCTGCAGTGTTGCTAGCAGAAGATGAGAAAACTAGCGAATCGCGACTTCCGATTCTATTGTTTCGAACAAAAGCTTTTCCTTGATTAATGAAAATTCCTCGGAAACTATATTCGTTTGTATTGTTTGTTCTTGTAAAGGTCATGTTGATGTTGTTGATCACATTTCCTTCAATAAATGCTGTTGATGTTGCAGGAATTCGAATGTCGATACCACGAATTCGCATTGGCATGTTGCTCGATGTCGTCATCGTCCAGGCTTGTCCGAGTGCAAATCTTGCTCTTCCACCAATGAAATTGTTGGTGATATAAATGGAATCGCAATTGTTTGAATTCCCTCCACTTTTGCCTCCAATGATTGAAACATAGGTAGCCGAATTTCCTGGCGTTCCAGCGGTATTTTGATACAAATGATTATTTTGAATTCTGAGTATTCTCAAATTGTCGCCAATAGCAATGTATCCTGAAGCTGAACTCGGTGTGTAGATGTCGATAATTTCGTTGTTGGTAATTGAAATATTTCTTGTTTCGCGCATGGCAGTTCCTGTTATGTGAATTCCATATCTAGGCGCTGCTCCTACTGATTTTGTTATTAAATTGTAATCAAATAAAATATTTCGATTGGCTTGTGTTGATGAGGCGTCCCCCACTTGCAAAAGGCCTTGATTTACATTGTTGGAAGCTCCTTGTATGTTGCAAAATTTCACTATTCCGTTAATTGATCCATTTCTAAATTGTATTACCGGACTACCTGTATGGTTGTTTATGAAGATTAATCTTTTGTTAGTTGAAAATCCTTCGGATAGGTCTGAAGGTGCTCTTCCATCAATGAGAATATTGTCGGCTCCATTGAAGCAAAACATGCCATTTGCATTTACCGTTGTTGCGCTGGTTATTGTTCTTGATGTCGCGCTATTAGGACGAATTGTTACTTGGAATTGATCCATTCCAGCAAGTTGCGGTAGTGAAAATGATCCCGTCTCGCCATTAATATCAGAAACCACTCTTAAATTCACATTTCCAGAAATTCCAGCGTAATAAGACATCTCCTGAAATATACCGCCACTGTTGGTAAATGATCTAAAATTACCAACATTTCCAATGGTGTAATTGCCTCCAGGAAATACATCAGTTGGAGAATTGATTCTGAAATTATCCAGAAACATTTTCATCCCATTTGTTCCTTTATAAATAATCTTAAAATGATTAGGAGAGCCTGCTGCTGTTTGAACATTTGTTGAATTAAAAACAAGTGTAGTACCCACCCAAACATCCATTTTATCGGTGGTTAACGTTTTTTGTACACCATTTGGCCCTACGTAATTTAGTGTATTTGCAGTGTTGTTAATTACCCATGTAAATTGGGTCATTGAAATGGCTGTTACATCGCAATCATCCTCGTCTTCATCCTGTTCCTCATCGTCATCGTCATCGTCATCGTCAGAATCGTCATCTTCGTCGGTTATGGAAACGCTTGTAAATGTGGTTGGAGATGTTTGATTCGAGGTGATGTTTCTTATTCTAAATTGGCCGCCGCCATTAGCGAGTGTATTTATTCCAAACTGTGCATAAGTGTTTGAATTGATTTCTGCATTGGCATTATTGCTAAATCCTGATCCTATCTGAAAAATTACGGCATCAGTTACAGCCTCAGAGTTTCCTTGAAAACTACAGTCAAAGCGAATAAACATCGCCTGTGGATTTCCGTTAAAGTTGGTATTTCGCACAATTCCACCTTGCTGGTTACCGTTTCCTGTCTTTTGAACACGTAGTCTTTGTTGGTTGATTTGGTAGTTGATCTGATTTGGACCTCCAATCCAAGTAAATTGATTGTTGCTCGGACTTGAACTGTGGTAAGCAGAAACACTTGATGAAGTGGAAAAATTTTGAACAAATGTTTGCGATTTTCCTAGTGTCGCCAATGCAATTGCCGTGAAGAGTAGAAGTAAGCGTGTAATCATTTAGCGTAATTGTTGATCAGATTCAGTTGTATTACCGAACCTTTACTACACTTTTTTATATAGGTTACTGACGGCAATGTGAGATTCACAAGAATAATTTTAATCGTCACATTATCAGTGAGATAGTCATTATGCAATCTTTGATTATTTCTTACATACTTACATTTACCAACCATTCAAGATAAGTTTGGGAAATATTTCTAGTATATGATTCCATTTTCACCGCCGCACATTAGTCAGGAAGTAATTGACGAGGTTGTTGCAGCCCTAAAATCTGGCTGGATCACTACCGGTCCAAGAACAAAAGAATTTGAAAAGCGGCTTAGCAATTATTGTGGAGTAGGGGCAACCTTGTGCTTAAATTCGGCAACAGCTGGACTAGAAATCATGTTACGTTGGTTTGGTGTAGGGCCTGGAGATGAGGTAATTGTGCCTGCATATACTTATTCTGCAACGGCCAATGTGGTTGAACATTGTGGCGCTAAGGTGGTGTTTGCAGATGTTAAAGCTGATGATTTTAACATCAATCCTGGATGCATCAAAAAGCTAATTACTTCAAATACCAAGGTAATCATGCCTGTGGATTTCGCAGGATGGCCATGCGATTTTGAAGCGATTAACAGTTTGGTGGCTTCGCCGGATGTAAAAGCTTTGTTCAAACCCAATCATCCAAACCAAGTGCAATTGGGAAGAATCATGATACTTTCTGATGCTGCCCATTCTATTGGGGCTTTCTATCAAGGTAAGCATACTGGTGCGCTTACTGATGTATCAGTTTTTTCATTTCATGCAGTGAAAAATCTCACAACAGCCGAAGGTGGAGCAATCGCCTTAAACTTTCCAGAACCTTTCAACAATGCTGAAATTTACAAGTCATTATGTATATCTACGCTGCATGGCCAAAATAAAGATGCATTGGCCAAAATGCAAAAAGGTAATTGGAAGTATGATATCATTGAACCAGGTTATAAGTGCAATATGACCGATATCATGGCTGCAATTGGATTGGTTGAGTTAGAGCGTTATGATCGTGAAGTTTTGCCACGTCGAAAAGCAATCATGGATAAATATCATCATGCATTTAAGTCTTTTTCATGGGCTGAATTACCTCCCATTGAAAATACAGAAAAGGTGAGTTCATTTCATTTGTACCCTTTGCGAATCAAAGGGATCGATGAGCCAACTCGGGATAAAATCATGCAAGCTATTTTTGATCAGGATGTAAGTG
>CANHIS010000153.1 GCA_947460255.1 Bacteroidota bacterium | reverse complement strand
TATGCTCAGTTTTGCAGCATAGTCTTAACATCATTGAAATATGCATTGGGTTTATCTTTTGTTGGCAGGTGTTTTTGAAATAGGCTGGACTATTGGTTTAAAACAAATGGACAACCATAGCAATTTTTTATGGACAGCTATTTTCTACATCAGTATAATTACAAGTTTCTTTTTCTTGCAAAAAGCACTTGTGATTCTTCCTATTGGAACTGCCTATGCAATCTATACGAGTTTAGGTGCGATTGGAACTTTGTTAGTCGGAATGATCTTCTTTAAAGAACCTTCAAGCATTATTCGAATAGGGTTTATGTTGTTGATCATTTTAGGCATAATCGGATTGAAGTTAACATCAACAAATTAAATGATGAAAAATAGAATTATTGGTTTTGATTTGGCTAGAGCATATGCCATTCTGGGTATGTACATTGTGAACTTTAATACCGTATTTGGAAACCACACAAACCAAAGTGGCCTTAGTGGATTTCTGAATTTATTTAATGGTAACTCAAGTACATTATTTGTTATGCTTGCTGGCATGGGAGTTTCATTGATGTCGTCTAGAAGTCATTATACAGTCGAAGAAAAAAGAATTATAAAAAGTACCATCATTAAGCGTTCTTGGTTTCTTTTTATTTTAGGTGTTATCTTTTGTTTTTGGTGGCCTGCTGATATTCTCCATTTTTATGGTGGATATATGCATATTGCTGTCCTTTTTATTTTCTTGCCTAAAAGGTATTATTTATTCGCAGCAGCTGGTTCAATTGTGATTTTCCATTTTTTGTTGGCATTTATTCCTTATGAAACCGGTTGGGATTTTAAAACTTTGATGTATACAGATTTTTGGACTATTGAGGGCTTCATTAGGAATACGTTTTACAATGGTTGGAATTCAATTTTTCCATGGATTGCGTATTTTCTAATTGGCATGTATCTCGGAAGGTTAAATTGGAAGAATACTTCTACACCCAAGAAAGTTATATTGGTTGGTCTTGCTTTTTATCTGATGACATTTTTTCTTCAATCATTTGCAACTTCTTTTACACAAGACAAAGAACTTTTATCTTATTTAACAGCTGATTACTTACCACCCTTTTTACCATTCATGATTGGTACCATCTCGTTTGGATTAATCCTGATTAGTGCTTTTATTTTTATTGGAAATAAAGTGAGTGAATTTAGAATTGCCAAAATATTGGCTTCTACAGGACAAATGACATTAACACACTATATTTCTCATTTGATGTTGGGGCTTTTTCTCTTCTCATCATTTACAGGAAAAACACTTGGTTTTGAAATGATAAATGAAAGTCCGACCAACCCATTGTTCATTCTAGTTTTTTCTGTATTCTATTTTTTATTCAGCTGCATATTCACTCTCCTTTGGTTAAAGAAATTTAAACTGGGACCTTTAGAACTACTCATGAGAAAAGTATTCAATAGTTAGATAATCCTTGTCCTTATTTATAGAATTTAAAAGTTTATGTAATTGAACACAATTTAGCAATGAGTAAATATCAAACTAGTATGGTTTATTGGTGCCATTCTAAGAGTATTTTCATCTTGTTATTCCAACTTGCTAAATGTACATTTGAATAATACTACTGATTTTAAAACAGCTTAGACATTTACATTTTCAAGGATGATAAAAAAGCAATACAGTGTAAGCGTCGACAATCCCTGTATTCAAGATTGGTCATCCATGGAAAATTCAGACAAGGGGAAGCACTGCATGCATTGTGCTAAATCGGTAATTGATTTTACGCAGCTCTCCGATCAACAAGCAATGCAAGAAATTGAGCGGAGTGCAGGAAACCTCTGCGGACGATTTCGCCCAGACCAATTGAACCGAAGTTTATCAAGCTATCAAACAGCAAGCAATGCATCGTTGTATAAATTCCTAACAGGTTTATTGTTGTTTGGTGCAAGTAAGCAAGCTGTTGCAGAACCGAATATTGGATTAAAGCTTAATATTGTTTCTATAGATCGTTCTGCTGAATTGCAACATTTATCAACTCAGTTGGAACTAACGACCGATTCTGCAAGAAATACAGTATCAGGTGTTGTAGTTGATGGTTCTACAAAAGAAAAACTGCCATTTGCATACATCACAATTAAGAATACAAATATTGCAACGACAACAGATTTTGATGGTGCTTTTAAATTGACTATTCCTGATAGTTTATTGAATAATGAATTGTATTTAATCGTTTCTTTTGTTGGTTTTAGGAGCAAAGAGTTTCATCTCAATAAAAATGAACTTCCAACAAACAAAGAAATCCTCCTGGTTGAAATGGACACCGACATCATTGGCGTTGTGGTTGTGATTGAAAAGAAAAGATGGTGGCAATTTTGGAAGTAGGTGAGGGGACATATTGGCTATTTTAGACCTTCATGATTTTCAATTACCTTTAGCCATCCTATGAAAACTATTCTATTACTACATGGCGCTTTAGGCGCTGCTAAGCAATTAGATCCTTTGTCAGAATTATTGAAAAATGATTTTGAGGTGCATTGTTTGGAGTTTGAAGGTCATGGACAAACACCTTCTGAAAAGCCATTTTCTATTGATGGTTTTGTAGATAATTTGAAGGATTACCTTGATGAAAAGAATTTAAGAAATATCATTGTTTTCGGTTATAGTATGGGTGGTTATGTAGCACTTAAATTGGCTGCCCGAAATCCAGATTACTTTGAGAAAATTATCACATTGGGTACAAAATTCCATTGGACAGCAGAGGCAGCTGAGAAGGAAGTACAGTATTTGATCCCTGAGAAAATCGAAGTGAAATTGCCAGCTTATGCTGCAATGCTTGAAGGTTTACATCGTGCTTCATCCTGGAAGACAATGATGCAGAAAACCGCTGATATGATGCTTCGTTTGGGTAATGGGGAGGCTACTTCAGATGAATTATTCAAACAAATTGTAGTGCCATGTTGCCTTTGTTTAGGCGATAAAGATCAAATGGTAAGTCGTGATGAAACTTTACGGATTACAAAACTAATTTCAAATGCTGAATTTGAATTGCTGGAAGACACAGTTCACCCAATAGATCGCGTGGACGTAGCTAGATTAGCCGCTTTAATCATCAAGAAATCGTGAGCATTTCTTAATACTTACAGGCATTTTAAAATGAGTATTCTCTCTTAAGTAAAACGTTTTGAATTCTAAAAGATATTTTGAGATCATATAATTGATGCATTTGTTTTGCTAAGTTTGTTTGAGACTGTTACTATATGAAACTTGTAAAATCCACTGAAAAACCTTGCAGCGAATACATCAGAGAAGTCTTAGAATTTGATCAAGCAACCGAGACTTATCGTATACCCAAGAATTTGGATCTAAGTCAACTGCCTGAAGGAATTGTAGTTGCTTTTCTTGATTTTGTGAATTCAATGTATTTTTCTCCAGAAGAAGAAAAAGCATTTTATAAATTGATAAAAGATGGTACATTTATTATCGAGTGTGGTGATGAAGAGGAATTGGATAAAAAACTAGGTAAAATTGATTCAGATTATCCAGTCGATGAAGATTGATTTAAGTTAAATTCTGTTGTATTTAGTTGGTTATTTGAAGAGCACAAGGTTGATCCAAATAAAGATGATCACAATTGACTCTAAATTATATCGGTATTTCTTATTGTTTGCGGCAGCGAACGAATACGACAGTCAGAATTAACAAGAATGTCCACCTTTCCTTGAATTGATGCGTGAGGGATTGTCGCGGAAAGCGCGCGGAGGGACTTGGAGCCAGAGTCCGACCCCTTGGGGGCTCGCCCTAATAGAAGTTTTAACATTATAATTTAGAGATCTTTTATTTATTTCCTTAAATTCACTCCATGATAAGAATTTTCATGCTATTGATTAGCCTGGTGTTTGCGCCTGTAGCTTCTTTGTTTTCTCAGAATATGATTCCAGATTCTAGTTTTGAGGAATATAGAAAATTGCCAGTAAAGAAGAATAATAGTATTAGTTGCACAAAGAATTGGGTGTCGCCTTCTGAAGGCGGAGCAGGCGATTATTATCATGATCTTTCGACATGGTGGACTGGTGCACCAGGTAATATATTTGGTCGTCAGAAACCTCGCACAGGTGATGCGTATGGTGGATTGTGTCTCCGAAGAAACTTTTGTGAGTACATGACAACGAAATTCAGTGATACTTTGAAAGCAGGCCAGGAATACCGTGTTGAGTTCTATGTTTGTCGGGCAGAGCGATCAATTGGCAAGGTGAAGGAATTAGGAATGCATTTTTCTAGAGGCATCTTGTTGGGGCTTCCTGCAAGTGGTGTTGATTTCGTTCCAAGTATTGAATTTATTGAGAATAAAGGCTTTAGAAACAAGCGCAAATGGGTAAAGTACTCTGCTATTTATAAAGCGAATGGTTCTGAAACATCTGTAATGATTGGGCATTTCAGAAATAAAAACACGAAGCGATTTAAGGGGTGGTCGCATTATTATTTTGATGATATTTCTGTAACGCCCATTGATCAGGATACTTTAATTGATAAAGTTTTGAATTCTAATTCTGAGGTAACTCTTGAAAATAAAATCAATACTAAGCCAACTTTAAACAAGGCTTTTTCGTTAAATCAAATAAATTTCGAAGTCAATAAAAGTGAACTTTTGCCTTCATCATTTCCTGAAATTGAGGAGTTGGTCGATCTATTGAGAAGTGATCCATCTCTTCAAATTCAAATTAACGGACACACCGATGGAAGTGGAGAGGAGGAGTTTAATGTTGAATTGTCGGAAGCCAGAGCTTTATCTGTTGCAAGTTTTCTCATAGAAAAAGGTATTGATTCAGGTCGTTTGCAAACCAAAGGCTATGGCAGTGCTCTTCCGCTTGAGTCAAATTCAAGCCAGGAAGGGAGAATTAAAAACCGGAGAGTAGAATTTATTCTCAGCCATGCAAATTGATTGATTCAAATACAATAAATTGAAATTTAAGTGGATCTAATGTTTCAATGTTCCAAGATGCCCGCGCCAGCGAACGCAGACGGCAGCCCGCGTAGCGAAGCGAGCGGCTAAAGGCGAAGTGCGCGGTGCCCTGACCGAATAGACCTATTTGATCTGGATGTTTCAAGGGCAGGCGCCCAAATGAAATCTGTTAAAGTAATTTGCATTTTTATTTTATACATAACGCTTATTTATCCTGTTTTCGCTTAATTTTACCGCAAAGGAATTTTGTTGATCCTTTTTCCTGAAAAACGTATATAAGCTACATTTTTATGAATGATATCATTTGCCCAAATTGTAAGAAAGCCTTTAAAGTAGATGAAGCTGGATTTGCCGATATTCTCAAGCAAGTGCGCGACCATCAGTTCGAAGAGGAGCTTTCAAAGCGTTTGGATTTGGCGGAGAAGGAGAAGTTAAATGCGGTGCAATTGGCTGAAGCGAATCTTCGGAATTCTTTGCAGGCAGAATTGCTGAAAAAAGACAATGAATTGAGTAAATTAAAAGCTCAGAGTGAAATTGATTTAACTGAAAAACTCAGCAGGAAAGAAGCTGAAATCGCGGAATTAAAAGCCAAAAGCGAAAAGCAACTTATTGAATCAGTGAGTAAAAAAGAGGCTGAAATTGCTGAAATGAAAGCCAAAATTGAAAATGCTGAATTGGATAAAAAACTCACCATTTCTGAGGCTACTAAAATATTAGAAAAGGAACGTGATGAGCTCGCAAATGCTGTGAAAACTGCAGCATTAGAGAAACAGAATTTAGAAAGTTCCCTCAGAAATCAATTCAATTTAGAATTACAAAGCAAAGATGCCATCATCAAATTTAAAGATGAGGAAATTGCATGGGTAAAGGACATGAAGCAAAAGCAATCCACTAAAATGCTGGGTGAATCGCTTGAGCAACACTGTGAAATCGAATTCAATAAATTGAGGGCTTCAGCCTTTCAGAATGCCTATTTCGAGAAGGATAATGACTCTAGTAGTGGCAGCAAGGGCGACTTTATCTTTAGGGAAAATGATGCAGCTGGAAATGAAATCATTTCGATTATGTTTGAAATGAAGAATGAATCAGACCAAACAGCTACAAAGAAGCGCAACGAAGATTTTTTCAAGGAATTAGATAAGGATCGAAATGAAAAGAAATGCGAATATGCAGTTCTAGTGTCTTTATTGGAATCTGAAAATGAGCTTTACAATACCGGAATCATTGATGTTTCGCACAAATTCAATAAGATGTATGTTGTTCGTCCGCAGTTTTTTATTCCGATAATTACCTTGCTTCGAAATGCTGCATTAAATTCGATACAATACAAGGCTGAATTGGCTTTGGTGAGAAGTCAGAACATCGACATCACCAATTTCGAGGAGAAAATGAATAAATTCAAAGAAGGATTTGCTCGGAATTATGACCTCGCTAGTAGGAAATTCAAGGATGCTATTGATGGAATCGACAAAACAATTAGAGAGCTTCAGAAGACCAAAGACGCTTTGTTGTCGTCGGAAAACAACCTGCGTTTAGCCAACGAAAAAACTGAAGATTTAACGATCAAAAAGCTCACACATGGCAATCCTACCATGAAGGCTAAATTTGATGAATTGAAATAAACTTTGCGATTCTTTTCTATTTAATGAAAAATCTATATCCTCTGCAAATATGTGATTTGAATTTTTATGTATAGATAGATTATACATAGGTTTCCTTGCTTGTTGACTTTTTCGTCTCTTTCTAATTCATTGATTGCTTTGTCGGAAAAGACTAGAAAGATCTATGTGCGTCCTTATATTTCTTTTGAGATTTATGAGCATTTCAAGAGGGTGGTGATTAGTTCGCAAGAAACTACATAGCCCCCAAATACATCAAGGGTATCTCTATATAATATAGATAGAGATGTTTTTCCAATGAGCAGCATAATTTACGTTTTCACTTTAGGTCTGTTTTGAACATTTTCAGTTTTGTCTTTTTTCGGGATCGTTTTTTGAGCTGTTGAGAGATTCTCTTTTGAATGAAATATGTAATGATTTCAAATTGATATGTAGGTTTTGAATTTAGCAAAGAATGCACCTTCGTTGTGTTGCAAAACTTGATTTGCAATTAAAATTATTAGATTATGAAAAGTAACGAGGAATTACAAAAAGATGTGCAGAATGCAATTAAATGGGAACCCCTTGTAAATACCCCTAAAATCTGGACTGGTTAGAATTAGGAATAAATCTTAATTTTAATCAACGATGAAAAAGACCAAATTCACAGAGACACAAATTGTCAAAGCTATCAAGGAAGCCGAAGGTGGCAGATCGATAGCAGATATTAGCCGC
>CANHIS010000152.1 GCA_947460255.1 Bacteroidota bacterium | reverse complement strand
TTGCAATTGATTGATATCCGGACGATTCATTTGTTTGTATTCGTGGGCTGCAAGTTAGAAAAGGGCTGTGAATCCTGATGTTATCAACCTCAGTAGTATTGAAACACTCCATCAACAATGAAGTTCTGAAAAATAGCCTAATGAAACGAACGGTATTAGCGCTTTTTACCGTTATTTAGAGCATTATTATGTCGCTGTTTCACACATTAGGTCACTACTTCCTGTTTATCGCACAGGTTTTCAGTAAGCCCCAGCAATGGAAGCGCTTCTGGAAACAATTTATTTTTGAAGTTAACTCGTTGGGAATTAATTCTTTGCCTATAGTTGCGATCATTTCCATGTTCGTTGGCGCGGCACTAACCATTCAAACAGCGTTCAACATCGATAGTCCGTTTATTCCACTTTATGCAGTAGGATTGGCTACTCGAGATTCAATTATATTGGAATTTTCGCCCACTATTATTAGCTTAATTTTAGCTGGGAAAGTAGGTTCAAGCATTGCTTCAGAGCTAGGAACAATGCGCGTTACAGAACAGATTGATGCACTTGAAATTATGGGTGTAAATTCCAGCTCCTTTTTAGTGTTACCCAAAATTATGGCAGCCCTTTTCATCAATCCATTTTTGGTGATTATCTCCATGGCGATTGGGATGGCAGGAGGTTGGTTTTTCGGTCTTTTGGCTGGTGTAATTACAACAACCGAGTTTGTGTACGGCGTTAAATATGCATTTCAGCCTTTTTATATCACTTATGCGTTGGTAAAAACGGTTGTGTTCGCCTTTCTGATCACGACTATATCATCATATTTCGGATATTATACTGCAGGTGGAGCGCTAGAAGTGGGCGCCTCAAGTACAAAAGCGGTTGTGTATAGTAGCATCTTTTTGTTGCTCACAAATTATATTCTCACCCAGATGTTGTTGTCATGATTGAGATCCAGAACCTCAATAAGTCGTTTGACGGCAAGCAGATTTTAACCGATGTTTCTATTCAGTTCGAAAAGGGGAAAACCAATTTGGTGATTGGAGGAAGTGGTTCAGGTAAAACGGTAATGATGAAGTGTTTGGTAGCGCTATACCCGATCGATAGCGGCAAAATCCTTTACCATGGGCGAGATTTTACTTCAAGCACCGAGGAGGAAAAAAGAGATATTCGAAAAGATTTTGGAATGGTGTTTCAGGGAGGCGCCTTGTTCGACTCGCAAACAGTAGCCGAGAACGTTGCGTTTCCATTGGAAATGTTTTCAAATATGAGCTTGGAGGAACGCAAAGATCGCGTGCACTTCTGCCTCAATCGAGTTAACCTTCCAACCGCGCATGAGTTGTATCCTAGTCAGATTAGCGGGGGAATGAAAAAACGAGTTGCAATTGCCAGAGCGATTGCCCTCAATCCACGTTATCTTTTTTGCGATGAACCCAATTCGGGATTAGATCCATACACATCGATTGTGATCGACAATTTGATCCAAGAAATTACCGAAGAATTCGGAATAACGACTGTGATTAACACACACGACATGAACTCGGTGCTCGAGATTGGGCAAAAAATCATCTACCTAAACAAGGGTAGAAAATGGTGGGAAGGCGATAAGAATTCGATTTTAGAAACCGACAATGAGGAAGTGAACAACTTCGTTTATGCTTCTGAACTATTTAAGCGAATAAGAACTGCTTCCAAAAGTTAATATGGATAGTCCGAAAAATATATCGATCTCCGAGTTTACCTACACACTACCGGAGGAGAAAATTGCGGTGTTTCCGCTCGAAGAACGCGATGCCTCGAAGATGCTTGTTTATCGTGATGGGAATATCACCGACTTGCAATTTCGTGATTTATCATCCCAGCTTGAAGCTGGCGATTTATTGATATTTAATCATACGAGAGTTGTACAAGCACGGCTGCAGTTTTTGAACCGAAATGGCGGCAGAATTGAAGTGTTTTGCTTAGAGCCTGCTGGAGAACTTCGAGACATTCCAACCGCTATGCTGCAGCGCAGATCAGCAGATTGGATTTGTTTGGTTGGTCATGCAAAGAAATGGAAAGATGGAGAAGTGCTTCAATTGCAATTTCCAGAAACCGATTTTGCCCTTTCTGCAACCCTGAAGGGTAGGGAAGGTGATTCGTTTCGTGTGCATTTCGATTGGAACGATGAGGATTTATGCTTCGCTGATGTACTAGAGAAAGTCGGAAATCTACCACTTCCGCCCTATTTGAAGCGTGAAGCAATGCCCGACGATAAAGACAGATATCAAACCGTGTATGCCCGCGAAAAGGGATCTGTAGCGGCTCCAACTGCCGGATTGCATTTCACCGATCGCGTGTTCGAAACTCTCAGCAGCAAGGGTATTGATACCGCTTATTTAACCTTGCATGTTGGTGCGGGTACTTTTAAACCCGTGAAAGCGGCAACGATGGAAGGGCACCAGATGCACGAGGAGGAAGTAATTGTAAGTCTGGAGCTTATCCGCCGTTTGGCGCAATGTAAAGGACGAATAATTGCTGTTGGAACTACTTCGTTGCGGTCGTTAGAAAGCTTGTTTTGGACCGCCCTGCGGATATACAATCAACCTGAAACTGATTTGAGTATTCAGGTTGGGCAGTGGGAGCCTTACAATTATGACATGAACACATTGCCGAGCTTTTTATTATTGCTTGAAAATCTCGTTAAAAGAATGGAAGCGGCAGGTGTCGAGGTTTTAAAAGGGCATACTGGATTGATGGTTGCGCCTACATATCGCATCCAAACTTCACAAATGTTGATCACAAATTTTCATCAACCCGAAAGTACCTTGTTGTTATTGGTGAGCGCATTTATTGGCGACGATTGGCGAAAGATCTACGCGCATGCACTTAATAGTGGATACAGGTTTTTGAGTTATGGAGATAGCTCATTGCTGCACTTGCGATAAACAAAAAAGCCCCGATGACCTATTGATCATCGGGGCTTTTTAATGTTTTAGGATTTAGTGAGCAACAGTAATTTTCTGTGTGCTTACTCCTTTTTCTGTAATTACTTGCAAAGTGTAAATGCCGTTTGCAAGATCAGAAACTTGAATTGTTTCAGTTACTGAAAGTGAAGCAGCGATGTTGCGTGTTGTAACAATTCTTCCTTGGATATCAAGAAGATTAACTGTTGCAGCCATCGCATTGTCCATCGACATTACTAAATTAATATTCTCGTTCGCCGGATTTGGATATGTTGCCATTTTGATGCCTGCATCAGTTGATTGCAAACCTGCGACTTCTGGATCGAAAGACAGTTGGAAACATGGTGAGAATTCCCAACCACGGAACCAATTTACTGCATTGTCAACACCAAAAGGACCATAAGCACGAGTGCCTTCATCATCATCTCCATCTTTAGAATAGAAGTTAAATCTCTTCGATTCGTCGGTTGTAGAAACTACAAGCAAGTAAACTTTGTCTTCTGCCAAATCAACTGGAGGATCGAACAAAATGGTTTTGTACTGAATGCCTGAAGGATGCGTGTTATCGAGGATGTAATCTGCAATATTGATCACGTTTTCGATATCCGCAGCGTCGCGAATTTCAATTGTAAGTTCAACTGGAAAGTTTGCAGCACCTACAGGACGAGGCATTGCAATATTTGCAGCATAGATTGTTCCAGCAGCTGGTGTGTAGAAAAACTGCCCTACTTTGTAAGGATCATAAACAAGTGGAGTTCCTGTTCCTGCGCCACTCAACGATTCTGAGCTAGCGCCAGTTAGATTCGAAAATGGAGAATAAATGAACTCAGAAATTTCGAATTCTTTGGTTCCGCTGTTGTTGTTCGGTGTAAAGTCGCCATCTGCTACAATTGACGCAGAAAAGGTGTACGTTCCAACTTGATCTGGTGTGTAGTTAGTTGCGAAGTAAAGCGTATCTGTTTGTGCTGGAGCAATAACACCAACCAATTCAGTACCAGAAGCAACAGAGCCACCGTTAAATTGTACATCGTAATTAATGGTAAATGATGTTGCAGTTAAAGCATTGTTGCTAACCACAACTCCATAAACAAGCGTATCGGCTTGCGAAAGTGGGGTGATTTCGTAATGCAAAAGAGCAAGGTCGGAAGTGTAAACCTTCACAAGCTCTAAATCAACTGCTGGAACTGAAACGTTGGTTACAGTTAAATCGTCAACTAACCAAGAATATCCTCCATCGTCTGAGGCATATCTGAAACGCAACCAAACTTGAGATTGACCAGCAAGCTGATTGGCGAAGATTGATTTCAATTCACCGTTTTCGGTTGGACTTCCAATGGTTTCTCCTTGTGCGTTAACACCAAACAATGGGAGGTCGGTGTTGTCGCCAAGTAGGGTGAAGTTAACTCCGTTAAGCGAATACCAAACTTGCGCAGAATCGCGAAACTTAGCATAGTATTGCTCGAAGTTAACAGTAAGCGGAGCTGCAGCACCAGTTAAATCGATAGGGCCAAGCGTAAAGGATGAATTAGCAAATTGGGCTGCTGCGTTAAATCCGAAGTAATCGAACATTGCATAACCATTTCCTGCTGAAGTTGATGCAAACGCCGCATTGAAGAAACCACCATTTCCAATTGTAGCATTGGTTCCGAAAACCCATTCGCTAGAAGATCCAGAAGCAACATTTTGGGTGAAAACGGTACTATCGCTAAAGTCGTTTGAATAAAGCGTGTCGAGAAAGGTGATGTTCACCGCTGCTCCATTGTGAGGATTTGTTGGAACTTGATTCGCCGACTGCACTTGTTTTGCAGTTGCAACTTCGTGTGAAGGTGCTGCAGAACGCTGCGCAGACAAG
Source organism: Bacteroidota bacterium (assembly GCA_947460255.1). Lineage (GTDB taxonomy): Bacteria > Bacteroidota > Bacteroidia > M30B66 > M30B66 > CAMCXT01. The sequence goes on along the minus strand of CANHIS010000152.1, from coordinate 2,607 downwards.
CTAAGTCCAGCAAAAACCAAAGAGACAAGTAAAAGTCTATTTTTCATTGTTATTGATTTTTAAGAATTATGTTGACGTTCAAATTTAAATGGAAACTCAATAAAATCGAATGACAAATAAAGTCATTTATCAGCATTTACAACTACAAATGGCCTTATACCATATTGATTTGAAGAAGTAATCTTCAATAAATAAAAGCCGTTGATCAGTTGAGAAATATCTATAGATGCATTATTAAGTTCTTGAATTTGAGTTGTTTGGACTATTTGACCATTCACTCCAATAATCTCAACCTGAACCTTATCTCTTAATTGATCCAAAGAAATATTTATTTGGTTATCGGCCGGATTTGGATAAACATTGAAATCGATTCTTGGTAAATTGGAAACGCTGTTTAATGTTGTATCAATTACCGGGAAAATGGCAAAATCAACATTTAATCCCCAATTATCGATCATTCTGCGCCAATTTCCATTCCATGTTTCCCAGCTTTGACCTACAGCAAGTACGCTATCGTCGGCAGATTGCATAATGGCAAGAGTGTCTTCGTCTTGCATGCCTTCTGTAAAGCTCACGCTAATGCCATATGGCGATGTTACCAAAACGGGATTGTTGAAGGGCAAATAGTTATAACCTGTTTCTGGTAGAAATCCAGCATTTAAATCGGTTATTGAAAAAGCTGCTGAATCGATAGTTTCTTTCGGGCCTCTAATAAATGGAACCGTTGCCAAAGTCGTAATATCATGCCTCCGAAGCTTCAACCAAATGTTGCTTAGATCAGGCTGTGCCGACAATTCATCTTTCACTGCAAACCAAACTATGGCACCCAGAACACTGTATGATCTTGTTGGAATAAAGGCTTGTAGTTTTTCCTTATCGGCATAACCATTTGTGCCAGAAGAATAACCGCCATTTGGAGAGGCTACAACGGATGAGCCAATCGGTTTGTAAAAGGCATTTAATGTATCGGTTTGCGCAAAGATTCCAAAAGGGAAAAGAAGCAGGAGGAGGATGTGTTTCATTCAACAGCAAATAAATAAAAAAACCCCTTAGACTTAACAGCCCAAGGGGTTTTAGATATGTTAAAAATTTCGCTTAGTGAGCGATAACTACTTTCTGGCTAGAAAGACCGTTTTTGCTCTCTACCTGTAGCGTGTAAATACCGTTTGCAAAGTCCGACAAAGTAAGAATGTCTTTGTAAGCAAGTACGTTACCTTTTACGTTTTTGTTGAATACAACTTTACCGTTGATGTCGATCAAATTAACATTGATAGACGATGCGTTGTTAAGTGTAAGGTTGATTGTAAGTTGATCGTTAGCTGGGTTTGGAGCAACTGAAAGCAAGTCGCCATTGTTCACATCGTTGAAACCGATAGTTTCATCGAAATTTAAACCGATAGCTGGAGAGTAATCCCAACCTGTAAACCAGTTGATTGCACCGCTTGCACCAAATGGACCATAAACCAATGTTCCTGCATCAGCATCTCCGCCTTGAGCGTAGAAATTGAATTGCTTATCTGAATCAAGATTTCCAACTGATGCCATGTAAGACGTAGCTGTTAAATCGAAAGGAGAAGAAAGTCCAATTGTAAACCAAGTTGGAGTTAGTGGATGCGTGGTTGTGATAAAGAAACTTTCGATAGTAAGTGGAGTATTCAAATCTGCAGCAGCAAACAATTCAAGTTGAAGTTCAACCTCAGCAGAAGCAGCAACAGCAGCAAGTCTAGCAACAGCAACATCAAAACCACGAAGAGACGCAGGATTTTTCACGAAGAAAAACTGACCAACTTTGAAAGGATCATAAGGTGCAGTTTCTCCAGCTTGAGTAACATCTCCAACAACATCAAGACCTTGAACTGCTGTCCACTGGTTTTGTGTATAAGTAAGCGCATTAGCACCTTGGTTGTTATCTGGCGTAACATCAACGCTATCAGATGTTACATTGATCTCGATAGAGTATACTCCAACAGCAGTTGGAACATAGTTAGAAAGCGCAGTAATGTTTACTGTTTCGAATGGTGCAACCAATTGTCCTGGCATTGATCCAGAAGCTACCGAATTGCCAGCAAGGCGAATGTTGTAATTAACAATAGCATTTTGAGGAACGAAACCTTCGTTGGTAACTGTTACAGTAGAGTTGATAGAATCAGCTTGTGAAATTGCAATGATGCCCATTTCATAATCATTCACGATATCAGCAACATAGATGTTGTTTAAAACTAAATCGTTAGCAGGAGGAACAACCAAAGCAACGTCATCAATCATCCAGCTGTAAGCACAACCAGCAGCCGCATTGATTGAAGTTGGGCTGTAAAATTGGAAACGGATCATTACAGAGTCCTGACCAGCTGCAGTTGGAGTAACGTAAACTTTAGCTTTTGTAGGGTTCGTAGGAACCGCATCGTTGTTAGTCAAGTTACGGTTTACATAGTATTTATCCCAAGTTGTACCTCCGTTGTTCGAAACAAATACGAATGTTGAATCATAGAAACGACGGTATTGTTGTTCAAATTCAACAACAAGTTCAGAATAAGCTGAACAGTCGATCATGTTTGTAGTAGTCAAATTTGCGATTTGACCGTTAGTAGAGCAAAGCAAATCCGAATC
>CANHIS010000151.1 GCA_947460255.1 Bacteroidota bacterium | reverse complement strand
TGTCTTCCCGGCAGCGGTGACGATTCCCGAAAATGAGGCGACGGCCTCCTTTCCAGTCGGCGTGCTGGACAATGCCGTGGCGGACGGTACCCGCACCGTTTTGCTGGGTGTGGAGTTCAGGCTAAATGGCAGCATCATCAGTGATAGTCCGAAGGTCGCCGTCGCGATTGGCGACGATGAAGGTCCGCGTCTGGAGTTTTTCTCAGGCCGGACTTGGGTTTTGGAGGGAGCCTCCAACTCGATCACGGTGCGCCGCTCAGGTGCCCCGATGGCCTCCGCTCTGACCGTCGTGCTTTCCGCCGCGCCCGCCGGGGAAGTCTCATTCCCACCCTCCGTTGTGATTCCAGCTGGAGCGCAGGAAGCGAACTTCCAGGTTTTCGGTATTGCCGATGGTAAAGCGGATGACGGAGCTGCCGCCCAACTCACGGGCACCGCCAGCGGCTTTAGTCCGGCCGCCCTGGCTCTGGTGGTCGCAGATCAGGCAAAGCCGGATCTTGTCGCGAAGAATGCGGCCGGGCCGCCCGCTGTGGATACCGAGGCTAATTTCAGTGTTTCCTACCGGATCGAAAACAATGGAGCGGCACCGACCGCCGCCCCCTTCACCCAACGTATCCTGCTTTCCAGGGATGCCGTGGTCGGGAATGATATCCTGCTCAGTCAGTATGTGTTTTCCGGCACGCTGAATGCCGGGGTCGGATTCGATCGCGCGGAAACCGTCCGCGCCCCGCGCGAAGCCGGCACCTACTACCTGCTGGTCACCACCGACGCCACCCAGGTAGTCGACGAAATCCTCGAAACCAATAACACTTCCTTGGCAGTGTCGCCATTGGTAGTTTCCTCCGCCTACAGCGGCGTGGTCCAAACCACCGTTACCCAGGTCCCGGCCAACACGCCCATTCCCTTGACCGGTTCCGCCACCAAATCCGGTGGGGTCAAGGTGCCCCACGTCATGGTGAACATCCACATCCGCGTGGCCGGCACCGAGCGCATCATCGCCGCTCTGACGAATTCTGCGGGGGACTTCAGCACCACGTGGCAGCCGCTCCCCGGAGAGGGCGGCGACTACGAAATCGGCGCGGTCCACCCGGGAGTCTCCACTGCAACTACCCAGGACACCTTCGCCATCCTCACGGTCGGCACCGAATTCCCCACCGGAGTGCTCGCCTTCGACGAGGGAGGCAGCCTCAGCCTGACTGGCACCCTGACCAATCCCACGGCTTATGGCATCTCTGGCCTGTCCCTCGCTGGGGTGAACCTGCCCTCGGGTCTCACCCTTCAGCCCACCCTGCTTGGCAGTACGCTCGCCCACGGGCAATCGGTCCAGGCCGGAGTCGCGCTGACTGCCGCCGCCGGTTTTTACGGCGACCACACCATCACCCTGCGTCTCACCACCGGACAAGGAGTCTCGCTCGACATTCCGCTCAGGATTTCCGTGCGTCGGCTGGTGCCGCAATTAGTGGCCAACCCCGGCATCCTCAAAGCTTCCGCCCTGCGCGGCGGGCAAAAAACCGTGGACTTCACGCTGGAAAACCAAGGCGGCGCCCCAAGTGGTCCAGTCGAGATCCTCCTGCCTAATGTGGCATGGATGCGCCTCTCTTCCCCTAGCACCCTTCCTTCCATCCTGCCCGGACAGTCCGCCTCGGTCACACTGCTGCTGGAGCCGCCGCCCACCCAGGCTCTCACCGCATACAACGGCACCCTGGCCATCGTCCCGGCGACGGGCCAATCCTCCAACCTTCCCTTTGAGTTCCGCGTCGTTTCCAACCTGACGGGCGAATTGAAAATCGAGGCGGTGGATGAATACTTCTACTTCACCGCCGCCGCGCCAAAACTGGCGGGTGCCACGGTAACGCTGCGCGACGCCGTCACGGCCGCCGAAATCTCCGGCCTCAGCACCGCCGCCGACGGCAGCGCCACCTTCTCCGGCATCCCGGAAGGCTGGTATGCCGTTGAAGTCACGGCCGAAAAACACACCCGCTGGAAAGGAAATCTTTACGTCAATGCAGGCGAGGTCAATTTCCGTCAGGTTTTCCTCAGTCTCGAACTGGTCAGCTATAGCTGGACCGTCGAGGAAATCGAATTGCAGGACCGCTACAAAATCACGGTCGAAACCACCTTCGAAACCAACGTCCCCGCCCCCGTCGTCACCGTCAGCCCCGCCGTGCTGGATGTGGAGGATGTTACCGTCCTCGGCCAGACGAAGGTCATCAACTTCACCATCGAAAACCACGGGTTTATCGCCGCCGACCACGGCAATTTCACCTTCGACCAGCACCCCTTCTACGAAGTTACGCCTCTCATCGAAAACATCGGCCTCATCCCCGCCAAAAGCTCCATCACGATCCCGGTGACCGTGCGGAGGGTCGGGGAATTCGCGGAGGATGGATCGGTGCGGCTGCTTCCACGCGTCCGGGCGGCCCGGGGCAATGTCGTTCCCAAGGACCGGGCGAGTGTGCCATGTGGATTCGGCGGACGCATCGCCTGGGATTTCATTTGCGGCATCATCCCGGTGCCGAAATCGAGTGGCATTCCTGCCAGCGGAGTCGAGGGCAACTGCCCGGGAGGATCATGGAATCCGCAAGGCGGGAGCGGGCCGGGGGGCGGTGGGGTCGCCGTCAGCCCGGTGGAGTTTTCGTCTTCGAGTTCCGGCTGTGGAATTCTGGGATGCTGGGATCTCCTTTTCGACTGCAATCTATTCCTTCCTGATTTAGTCGGGTGCGGGAAGGGATTGCTGACGATTGGCAGCATCAGTGACGGAGTGGAAGCGGCGGCAGGTTGTGTGTGTGAAGGAATCAAGGTTTTTTCCGCAACGCCTATGGGAATAGTCGGAAAAGTGGCTTGCGGAGGGTTTCAAGGTCTTGGTTGTGCCAAGGCCATAGCAAAATGCAAGGCATCTGTCACCGCCGGCCGTGCCCGTCGTCGGAACCTGCTGGATGACTATGGGTTGACCCCGTTGATCACCGATGAGGAAATCGGGGAGTTGGCTTCATTGGATGCCGCATTCGCTGCCAGTGCCTCGCGGCTGGCGGCCATAGCCGACCTCTCCACTTACATTCTGGGAAGCAGCGAAGCGGTTCTGATCTTTGACAAGGACACCGACTGGGCGGTCAGGGGGCAGTATGCGAAGTCCACCGACCGCAACGGACCGGCGGGCGCTTCGATCAATGCTCAGGAATCGCTCGCCATTCTTGATGCCGCGCAGTCGCTGGGTGTCGATGGGGTTCCTCTCCAGAGAATGGTGGACCGATGGAACCTGACGCTCGCTTTGAAATCCCAGGGCATACGGAATTATGCGGATGCTGCCGCGAGCCAGCGGAATGCGTTCATCTCCGAAGATGTCTATTTTGCGTTGAATGCGCTGGCCGAAGAGGCATTCGACGCGAGCGCCAGGGAAGGCCATGCATCGCCGGCGGCTGATTTCTTCGCAAACTACAGGAGAGTAAGGGAGGCCCTGCGGTCGGCCGGTGGCGGGGTTTGTGCCAAGGTGAAGATCAAGCTTGACCAGGAAGCGGTAATGACCCGGAGTGCTTTCCGCGGGACGCTGGAGCTGGTGAACAATCAGGCGAGCGGCAGCTTGAAAGAGGTAGGGTTTTCCCTCGATATCCGCGACCTTGCCGGCGGCGACGCCCGGGAGTTGTTCAACATCCAGGTCACCAGGCTGACCGGCCTTGCTGCCATCGACGGCTCCGGCCAGATCGGGGCGCAGTCCACGGGTTCCGCGCAGTGGACGCTGATCCCCCGGGACACGGCGGCCCTGCTGCAGGATACGGTCTATACGGTCGGCGGGACGATCCGTTATGACCAAGGCGGAACCCTATTCAGCATCCCGGTGACGCCAGTGAGGATCACGGTTCGGCCGGATGCGGCGCTGCATTTGAAATACTTCCACCAGCGGGATGTTTTCAGTGATGACCCGCACACGGATCCCATCGAGCCATCCATCCCTTACTCGCTGGCGGTGATGGTGGAGAACCGGGGGGCGGGCAGCGCAAGGAATCTGAGTATCACCTCAGCGCAGCCGGAGATTGTGGAGAATGAGAAAGGCCTGCTGATCGATTTCAACATCATCGGCACCGAAGTTGCGGGCGAGAATCTGTCGCCATCCCTGACTGCGAACTTTGGTGAAATCGCGCCCGGCCAGCGCAAAATCGGCACTTGGCTGATGACCTCTACGTTGCAGGGACTGTTTATCGACTATAAAGCGACGTTCCAGCACCTCGACAGTTTCGGGGATGACCGGCTTTCCTTGCTTCAGGATGTTTCCATCCACGAGATGATTCACCCCATCGAAGCGCTGGGAACCATGGCGGACGGGTTGCCCGATTTTCTGGTGAACGACATTGCCGATATCAAGGACTATCCGGACACGATTCACCTCAGCGATGGCTCCACCGCCCCGGTTGCCGTGCTGGAGACAGCCAATGTATCCGCTCCTCCCACGGCCACCAACTCGACCGTAGGTTTGTCCACGGCTCCGGGCACCGGCTGGACCTACCTGCGGATCCCGGAACCCTCCAATGGCACCTTCCAACTCACGGGCGTGCGCCGGTCCGACGGGTTGGCAATCCCGCTGGATAAAAACGTGTGGACGACGGACCGCACCTTTATCGGCCTCGGGCGGCGTCCGATCCGGGAAAACGTTCTGCACCTAACCGACTTCAACAGCACGGGCTCCTACACCCTGACCTATGGCCCCGCCATCCCGGCGGCGGGCAGCGACACCACGCCGCCCGTCAGCCAAGTGACTGCCCTGCCCGCGCAGAGTGGGGTGGCCATTCCGGTTCGCTGGAGCGGTACGGATGCGGGTGGCGTCACCTCCTACGATATCTTTGTGCAAATCGACAACGGCCCGTGGCAACCTTGGCTGACTGCGACGGACCGCACGTCGTCGGTTTACACAGGTGAAGCGGGACGGCGGTATGCCTTCTACAGCCGGGCCTACGATGCGGCGGGCAATCCGGAAACGCAGTCGGCCAACGCCGATACATTCACCGTGGTTTCTATGACGAACCAGCCACCGCTGATCGCGCCAGTGCCTGCTCAATCGGTAGCGGAAGGGCTCACTTTTGAATATCAAATCACGGCCAGCGATTCTGATGGAGCCTCCAACGGTCTTCGCTACGAAGCGATCTCGGCCCTGTCCGGTGTGGTGATCACGCCCACCGGCTTGGTGCGCTGGGTGACTGGCGAAGCCGACGGTGGGCGCTCTGGGGATGTGACAGTGACCGTGACAGACAGTGGAATCCCCGCAGCTTCCTCGCAGGTCACTTTCCGCCTCGGTGCCGACGAAACGAACCTCGCCCCGCGGATCCCTGCGGTGGGCCCGCGGTTCATTGAAGCGGGCGAGACCCTCGGTTACAACGTAGCTGCTTCCGACGGCGATGCGCCCGCGCAAACACTCAGATGGCAATTGTCCGGGGCTACTTCGGGGATGTCGATCGACCCTGCCACGGGTGCCTTTTCCTGGACGCCGACGCGCGCCCAGGCTGGCCAGAGCTATCCGGTGGAGGTTCTCGTTACCGACTCCGGCGCGCCCCCTATCACCAGCCGGATGGCCTTTTCCATCACTGTGCTCGTCCCGGCTCCAAAGGGACCGGTATTCGATCCGGTCGGGCCATTGCTTTGGTTAAGCGGCACGGTCAACAGCCAGACGGTGCGTGCCACTGATCCCGATGGAGACCCCGTGACGGTCACGGCGGATCTTTCCAGCCTGCCGCCTGGGCCCGCTTTTTCCGGAGCTGCAGGCAGCGGTTTGGGCACACTTTCATGGAATATTCCGGACCCCATGAAGGGGGTGTTCCAGCTGGGGCTTAATGCGCGATCCGGGGCGGAAACCGCCGGCACCTTGCTTTCCCTCAGGGTGGAACCGGCCACTGCCTACTGGAAATGGGCTGCCCGCAACCTTGCGGGAGTGGCTGGCGATGCGTCCGCCTTCGGGATGCTGGCGGATCCGGACGCAGACGGCATGGCGAATCTGTTCGAGATGACCTTCCTTCGTGATCCGCTCCGGACGGACGCCATGGAGCTCGACTTCCGCCCGGCCGGTAAGTTCGGTGCAGAGCTCAGGGTATTCGATCTCGCGTTCCGACGCAATGCGTCGTCGGCCTCCTTCGTCGAGCTGCGCCCCCAGCGTGCCACTATTCTCGGCAACTGGGAGCCGGTTCCTGAAGGGGAATGGGACTTCTTCGTTGATCCCGATGCGGATGCCGAGGGTGACTCCGAGGCGGAAACGGTGCGCTGGCGCTTCTATGTTCGGTCAAGTGCCGGGAGAACCTTCTACCGCATCGAAGCGCGCCTGAAATCAGGCGTGGTCCCTGAATGAGTCTGAAACCAACCTGCCCGCCACCAGCGAATCCGATGACGTCTTTTGCATTCCTCTCCGTGGCTTTGTGCGCTGTGTTGCTGACACTCCCGAGTCTACCCGCGGCCATCATCGACCTCGGCCCCTCCAGTCGGGTGGATTGGCTGGCGGCCAGCGGCAGTGAGGTTAGCCCGTTCAGCTTGACGGATGAAGCAGGAACGATCGCCGCCGGGCTGGAAATCGGCGGACTCGAGGGACAATCCCCGCCTGGAGCCATCTCATCGACGTTCCTGTCGTCCACGCACTGGGTGACGGCGGTTCCCACTGAAAACGGGACGCTCACCGCCTTGAGATTCCGTCTCCTGCCATCGGCGGGCACGCTCCGTTTCGAAACCAGCCTCGCGATTTCCCTGCTGGGGGCCGATGGCCTGCTGCTGTGCGTCGGCGGACTGGATGGTCAAACCGGGGCCACCCTCCAGGTCCGGGGTCTTGACGCGTCGGGCGACGTGGTCGTTCCCGAATATCTTGGCGCGGCGGCGTGGAATCCCGGCACCGGCGGCTATCTGAACCCATTGTCATGGTCGTCTGACACCCGGACGTTCCAGGCAAGCGGCACCACGTCCGGCACCACCGAGTTCGGCTGGTTGTGGTTTGCGTCCAATGATCTCGCAAAGGTTGAACTCGGCTATCGTAGCGTCACCCCCCGATTTTCCGGGGAAGGCTTCGTGCTCGGTCTCGGACTGGTCACCATTCCGGAACCCGGTTCCGCCCTGCTGCTTCTGGCGTCGGCCGTGATTGCCGCTGGTAGAAGGCGATGACGGGGAGCAAGGCCATGAGCCGAGGCTGGCGTTCCGAAGGCCACAGCTGGCGAGAACGAGATAGCCCGGGCACCATTCCGGCTGTAAGATTGACTGGCTGTATCGGAAGATGGGATTGAAGCTGGAGCGGGACAAGCTGCTGGGATGAGGTGCGGGAGGCTGCGGTTGCCTTCAGGGAATCCCCGACGGTGTATTTACATCATAAACTCGTTGTCATTTGCGGTGCGGTTTGGTATCTGCGGGGCAACTCCGGGAAAAAAGTTCACCCTTCCCG
>CANHIS010000150.1 GCA_947460255.1 Bacteroidota bacterium | reverse complement strand
TGGTTAAATTCAAGATCACTTTTTGGTCGATTTCATAACCAAGTTTATGTTGTAAATTTTGTCTGAAAACGGAGGCAAAAGTTTCTTCATAATTCAAATAGCTTAATTCACTTTTTTCAACAAAAAAGTCTTTATCGACAGTACTTTTAAACCCTCTATATCTCAAAGAAACAGGAGTTTCATCGATCTTTTTTCTTTTCATCTTTGAAAGCTCCTCAATGAAGCGAGAAAGTTCATTTTTCACGTTGTCGCAAAAACCTTCAATTTTCAATTCATCAACATCCTCTATCGATTTCAATTTTTGTTTGTGAGAAATAGCCTTTTCCTTTAGATCTTTTACTTTTTGTGAAAGAATCTCAATGGCAGCTTCATCGATTTTTTTGGCCGTAATCTGATTTAAAAAATCAAATTCTGAGACCTTTAATATCTCTTTTATCAGAATGTCGAGTGTATCAATGTATATGGCGCACTCGAATTTGTCCATTTTACTAAAATCTATTATCAGATTGTCCGGTTTTATTATGCTAATACGCAATAGCAATAAAATAAGGTATTGATTTATACTCCCACGAATTCTTTGATCTTGCTCAAAACCGGTTGAACCAGGAAATTTGTATTTCCAAAACAACCATATGTTTTTAGTGTCATGCGGGTCGTTAAGTTCCTTAAAATATTCTATAATGAAATGGCTGTGTTCAGGTATTAAGTGGTATTCAGGAGGCCAGCTCGACGTGTACTCCAGGCAGCTCCTCAATAAAGTTGCTTTGCGCTTGTGTAACATTAAAGCACCTAATACAACGAAAAATAGAATAAAATCATCGTGATGGCTCTTTTCAATTTTTTGTTCCTCAACAGGTAAATCGTAAAACTCGATGCCTCGAGATCTTAACCCTCTCATTTTTATCAGGCTATCACCACGTTCCCAATGTTTTTGAACAAGAAAATCCCAATCGTTATCTATTGCAAGTACTAAGTGATGCCACATAAAACTATATGTGAGATCATTAATAGGAAATTTTGAATAAAAAATAGTACCCCAAAGGCTAAGGACTGCTTTTTTATTCAGTCGAGTCTCATAATTTAGACTTGTACCAAAAACAGATGCAGTTAGTTGTTCCAAAGCATCAAAATACTCTATTGGAATATTTTGTTGTTTATCTTTAAAACTGAGTATTTCATTTTCAAGTTCATCACAAATCTTCTCTGTAAAATCTTTGTTGTGATTCAAATCCTTCATAGAGTGAAATAGCAAGTCAAATCGAACAATGCGTCTTTGTTTTTCCGATAAATTTGTAGAATCACGTATGTGATGGAATAGCCTCTCAGGATCTTGATATTTACTCATTTCTCTCAATGAATAAATGCCTAATATTACGTTAACTATTAAGACAAATCCTGCTATAATTGCTGCTGAATTTAGAATGAAAAAATTATTTGTTAAAAACCAAGGTTCAAACTTAAAACTGTAAATGATAGTTGATGCGATTAAAATAATGGTTGAGATCAAAAACAGTCTGACCACCTTTTCTGCCCAGAAAAACCTTATTATGAGACGGGATTCGTATTTCTCATCCAATCGTATTACAACTGTATAAAAAAGCGGAATGAAAAGCGCGGCAATGCTTGAAGTGAGTGTAATGCAAACATCTAAAAATGTATCTGGTATGTAATAAATAAGATTTGGCATAACTTATTTTGGCTCCAACGCCTCTCTCAACACCTGCTGCAACAAGGCTTCATTTTGCGCCTTGCTTTCTTTAATGCTTGCCTCCAGATTATCACACAAAAGCATGAGTTCATCCAATTTAGTGATGATACGATGTTGTTCATCAATTGGAGGAAGTGGTGTTACAAATTGTTCAAGATTATATTTTGGCAATCCTTCTCTTCCTGCACCAGTTGTTGAGCTAAAAATATAATGTTGAAACAAAGGCGACAAAATAAGTTTATGGATATATGAATTGTCACATAAAATAGGCCTTATTATACTGACATGTTGACTTACATTTCCTTGCTCAAAATCACTTGATACCAATGCACAGCGCCCCATCGAGCCTCCTGTAATATTCAATAATATGTCATTTGATATAACTTGTGTACCCAACATTTTCTTTTGAACCTCTGCGGAAATGTATTTTATGTCGTCATAATTGACCCCAGAATCATGTACATTTTGAGATCTAAAAAAAGGAAAACCCTCTAAAGAATAGTTGCTCCCTTTTGGTGTACTGCCTGATCCAATTTTCTCACTAATCTCCCCCAACCTACACCATACCCAATTCTCTGGAATTTCAAATGGAATCTCATCTTCCGAAATAGGTGGAAGCGGTTTTTCCTTTTTGATCTTCTTTTCTTTGATCAATTGTTCCTTTTCGGATTTGATCTTCTGGAGTAAAACTGCTGCCGGTTCGTCATTTGGATCCCGCGGAACTAATTTTCCTTGTATCGCCTCACGCAAAAAGGCTTGGCGGAGTTGTTTGACGAAGGAGAGTTGATGGTTAAGTTCTTTGGATTGATTCGAAAGAATCTTTTTATTGCTTTTAAAACTCTCGACAATAATGAGTTGTTCTTCCACACTTGGTAAATCAATTTCATAGTTTAAGAAGAAATTCTCGTTTAAATATTTTCGATGTGTTATTCCAGAACTTGCACGTTCACAAACATTGTAAAAATCCTGAGAATTTGTGAATTGATTAAACCAATCAATATTGATTATTGAAAAATCAACATCATAGGCCCAAAAATTTCCAGTAATAATCGATCCATCAACATCTACGGGTGCAATGCCAAATGCACCATATCTTGCATCTATTTTGGATAAAATAAATTGGCCGCTTTTTAAGATGAATTGTTTTTTAGTTCCAATTTTCTTTCCCTTCTCTGTATCTCTTACTGATACACCTTGATGTTTCGTTTTAATCGTTACACGTTTATATTCAACATCATCAAGTATATCTACAGTAATTTTACTTCGCTTAAGAAAATCCCCAAACTTGTATTTTTTCCAACTCATTTCACTGCTGCCTTAAGTTGGTTCAACAATTCCGAACTTGTTGCAAAACTTTCCTCTAACATAGACATCAATTCAACACTGGAATATTCGATACTTTCTTCTCGTTTGGTAGGGTTTTTAATATCTAAATCGTAGTTACGATCGATGATTGTTTTAATATCTACTTTCCAACAAACTTCACTTTCTTCTCGCTTGTTCCACCATGTTTTAATCGGATCGAACTCCTTTTGCTGGATTGATTTGGTTTTGCTATATGCTTTCTGTCCTTCCGGTAAGCGGTGTTCGTAGTACCATACTTCTTTTGTAGGTTCACCCTTAGTGAAGAATAAAAGGTTGGTGGCTACTGTCGCATAAGGCTGGAATACCGAATTTGGCAAACGAATAATCGTATGCAAGTTGCATTCTTCCAATAATTTCTGTCTTACACGTTGCTTTATACCATCTCCGGTAAGTGATCCGTCTGGTAACACTATTCCAGCACGGCCTCCTTTTTTAAGAAGGTGGACCATCAATACCAAGAAAAGATCCGCGCTTTCCTTGGTGCGGAAATTCTGTGGAAAGTTGTTTTCATTGTTATTGGCAACAATACCACCGAAAGGAGGATTGGCTAAAATGGCATCCACACGATGTTTTTCTGTGTAATTGCTCAACGGTTGATCCAGGGAGTCTCGGAATGAAATATTCGGAACCTCCATATCGTGTAAAATGAGGTTGGTCGTAGCTAAAAGATATGGTAATGGTTTGTATTCCCAACCAATGATGTTTTTAGCAATGCTTTCTCGATCTACAACGCTATTCGCTTGTTCCTTTAAATGCTCTATTGCTGCTGTCAAATAACCGCCCGTTCCACAGCTTGGATCAAGTATTTTTTCTCCTAATTTCGGGTCGATCAAAGCACAGATGAACTCCGTAATAGCTCGAGGAGTATAGAACTCTCCACTTTTACCGGCACTCTGCAGTTCCTTTAGAATTGTTTCATACAATTCACCAAAAGCATGGCGATCCTTTGCAATATTGAAATCAATCTCATTGAGTTTGTTCAGTACCTTTCGAATATTGGTACCACTCTTCATGTAGTTGTTGTTCCCTTCAAATACTTCACGAACGATTAAGGCTCTTTTGTTTGCCAGATCTTCTGTCACACCGACATTCAGGTTGCGCAAAGCTGGAAACAACGTTCGATCAATGAATGCTGCCAATTCATCACCTGTGATTCCTTCATCATCACCAGCCCATTGGTCCCAATGAAGTTCAGCCGGTATCGGACTTACGTAGTTTTCATTCAGGATCTCTAATTCCTTGTCTTTGTCTGAAAAGATCTTAAAGAAGAGCATCCATGCTAATTGTTCTATTCGTTGTGCATCACCGTTTAGGCCGGTGTCTTGCCACATTATTTTTCGTATGCTGTCGAGTATGCCTTTGAGGTTTGCCATGTTATTTTAAATCGAATCGTTTTGAAATGTAACTTGCTGTTTCTTGAATGTCAAATTCTTGGGAAGTATTACCGCTTCTGACATAGAACTTCTTTTCAGTTCTTCCATTTTTATCTTGCACTTCGCAGTATAAAGGATTAGATCCCGATTTAATATCAATTTCACAGATTTCCATCGTATTGACAATTGGGAAATTAACCGTTAAGTTAGTTGTTGCGAATTCCTTCCCAAACGCATTATTTACGATGTTTCTGAGGTGCAATTCAAATTGATCTTTATTGGCTTCTTTCAGGGTGCTGTAGTCATTTTCTAGTCCAAGAACTTCCCCTTCATCACTCACACCAATGAGTAGTTTCCCACCTTCGGCATTACTAAACGCGGAAATAGTCTTTAGGATGATTTCCTCCATTTTTTTGTCCAATCGATTTTCTCTCCAATTCCATCTCATGGTGGATTTGAATTCTAAAAATCCGTGTTCACCAGATTGAATCACATCCATTAAATCCAATTGAGCAGTCACGTTCACAGCGGTGATGGAAATATTGTTCAAATAAGCGTTTAATTCATCTGCCAGTAAAACACGTCTTGCCTCCAGGAACTTTTCATAGTTTTCAATTTCCCAAAGTGCTTCATTTTCAGGAATACACTGAAGTTTGAGTGCATTTGGAAATCGTTGCTTTACGGTTGAGAGGTAATTATTAGCAAACTTGGCTGATTTTTCGCGATTCTCAATTTGCGTCAAAATTGCTCGATTGGTGATTTCCTGTGCAATGGCATAATGGAATTGATTGGACATATCGTAAATCCCGGAATCCCTTAGAACTGAATACGCAAAAATATGATCACGCTCCAAACCGTACTTTTTACCCATATTCTTTCGAATAGAAAGACCAGTTCCAAGACAAACCGCGCCTTTGCTTTTGAAATACCATTTCATCAAAGCGAATAGTGGGTGGCGAACATCCCTTCCAATAAATTCAGTTGGCTTGATTTCCAGCGGACGTTCTTCGGCAATGATTGCCAACATGGCATCAAATGGATTGGGGTTATCGTTGATTATTGAAATATCCTTATCTAACTTTTGCGGTAACTGACTAATGTATCGATTTCGGATTTGTGAATAATAAAACCATTGAATGATTTTACTTATCTCCTCTTCCGTAAGCTTATTTCCGGGTTTATTGTATACAAAAGTGATAATTGGAATCAACGCATAAACGGAGTTGATTTCATCTGTATGATCTACGTATGCTTGGCTTTTTAATAAATTACATACATAATCGAGAACAGAATCATCCAATAATTTCCAAGCTTCAATGATAGTTTCACGGTTATCAGCGGAATGTAGTTTTTCCATTTTAGAACCCATTTTATGGGTAACCGCCAGCACAGCATAAACCAAAAAATCGAGTTTAAATACAAAACCTTGTTCAGCTAATTCATCCAGTTTTTTCTTGAATAAATCCCTTGCCTGAGGCCAGTAGCCAGAAATTTGAGCCAATGCTAATTCTGCATCCGTTAAATTGACTCCACTGGCATTGACAATATAAAAAATATCAATCGCCTCTTTTATGGATGCTTTAACTGGTATAACTTGCTCCAAGAAATCTCGATCTTCGATTTTTTCGATCGATTTAATATTCGCATAAATCAAATCTTCACGATCTCTTGGTATTCGCTCTCCATTATTTCGTCTTTCCAATTCATCGGTAATATCTCTGGGACTAATCTTTCCTTGCAATAAATCAGTAATGTTCACCCAAAGCGGATTGTTTTCCATGGTTTTTACCTTGTAATACTCCAATTCTAAAGTCTCCACATTCACGTACAATCCTCGAATGTCATTCTCAATCTCTTTTTCAGTATAGTATGGAGGAATATTACCCGTGATCAACATGTAAAGTGTTGTAATCCGTTGTTGACCATCAAGAATTAATTTTACAGATCCTTTATTGGAATCATACTTGAAAGTTCCTTTCAGTTCAGGTGGATTGTTCGTTTCCCAAGTCAGCATTGTCCCCGTTGGATAGTCCTTGATTAGAGAAGAAATTAAGTTTTTTGCATCATTTCGCTTCCATACATATTCACGTTGAAAAGCTGGTACAAAAAGTTGATTTTCATCGATTTTATCGATGATTTGTCTAATTTTCATTATGCGGTTATTGTATAAAGTTCGTTTTCTAATTCTTTGATCGCTTCGATGTATTTTGTCTTACCTCCAAACTGAGAGAGTATTTCAAGTGGACCACCGAATTCATCAAGTGGCTTTACTTTAAGAACTTCCATACTCTCCAAATTGGAAATTCCTTCCTCAGCATATTTTTCTAATAATGCTTCTAATACTTTGCGAGCTTGTTCACCATACTTTGTGAAGTAATTCCGCTTCTTCACATTGTTAGCACGCTCTCGACGGGTTAATGGCGGTTGATCGAATGCCACATGACAAATGAGGTCAAAAAGATCGACTTCTCGATTTACTGCATCCCTCAATGCCTCCACAAGTACACCTTGTTCTTCCAACTCTTTAATCAAAGCCTCTTTCTTTTCAGTGGTGTTCCAACGTAAAAGAAACTCGTCAAGTGAAGCGAACTTTCCTATGATCAATTCTCTTGTGTGATCTTTTAAACTTGTGGTAATTGGTTTTCCATTGATATCAAAATACATCTCTCGGCTGACTAATACGGAAACATCCACACCATTCACGTATATTTTTGGTCGAGGTTCTTCTAATTGACTGGATTCGGGATATTCTGGATATCTTATGGTTGGTTTTTCAATCTGTATTTCTTTACCAGATTCTGAATCAATTATTGGCGACGTGTCTTTTTCCTCTTCCTGTATAATGTCAGTAAGATCAGTTTCCTCTGTAACGGGTTTAATTCGAATTGGGTCTCCATCAAAGTCTTTATCCGCAAATAAATCGGTAACATTCCTGAAATCAAGAATAGTAAAGTATAATTTTCCAAACTCCTCATTAATCCTCGTGCCTCGACCGACAATCTGCTTGAAT
>CANHIS010000149.1 GCA_947460255.1 Bacteroidota bacterium | reverse complement strand
TTCAGCTTAGATTAGAAGTATCTAGTAGATTTAATTTTTGTTTTAAAACTACCAAACTCATATCTTAACATAAGTTCATGAGAACCTCTTGTAAAGTATTTTAATGGAGTAAATGGCATATCATATGCATAACCAAATCTTAAATTATCAGTAGCCTGAATTTCAACCATTCCAATAAAAGCATCTCCTGTTCTATAACTGCCCCCAATTCCAATTAGGTCTTTTAACCAAACATTTAAATTCAAATCAAGTTCAATCGGAGCTCCACTTACCATTTTAATCATAGTGGAAGGTTTTAATTTAACATCATCATTTACTTCAAAAACATAACCAGCCGTTGCAAACAAATGAAAGTCATCCATTTTTTGTATACCCGAAACAAAATTTTCATACTTTGCCAATCTGGATCTTAATATACTTGGAGTGGATAAACCTATATATAATTTATCAGTATTATAGTAAACGCCCATTCCCACTGAAGGATTCCATTGAGAAGGTTTAGCTGAACTAATAAAACTTGGATCAGTAGGTGTATATCTATTCATTACATCATTCAAGTTTAATCTATAGTTCATCAATCCAAAACTAATACCTCCTGATAAAACACCTATTTCAGATACCTTTACTCTAGAAGAAATGATCGCATTGAACCCAGTAGCCGATTCCACACCTAATCTATCATCGTATGCTTGAAATCCTAAACCAATCTTACCATCTTTTGCCGCTTTATCTATACTAAGAGATGTTGTCTTTGGAGCTCCTTTTAATCCAATCCATTGATTTCTTTGAAAAAAATTAAAACTTGTCGCTTCTCTATTACCTGCATAAGCTGGATTTACTCCAAGCATATTATACATGTATTGAGAATACATAGGTTCTGTTTGCGAAAATGCAGTTGCATTAGCAATGAACATTATGAACAATATGATATAAATTCTTTTCATTTTCATTATTTCTTAATCAATAGTGGTCCTGCTAATTGTTTTTTATTGCCATTCTTATCAGTTGCATCTACAGTGTAGAAATAAGTGCCTTCTGGTAAATTTTGACCCATAAAATTGACAGTACCTAGCCCTCTCCAATCATTCATATAATTTTCATTTCTATACACTTCATTACCCCATCTATTGAATATTTTAATTGATAAAATTGTACCATAAGGTCTTATAATGGTCCACGTATCATCTATCCCGTCATTATTTGGTGAGAAACCTTCAGGTATAACCACATCTAATTTTGGTACCTCAAACTGTGCTGGAGTTCTTATTGCGCTATTGTTTGGATTTAAAATTGGATCATTTGATAAAATATTCAATTCTCCATATTGAGTAGATGCAGATAATTTAGCACTATTAGCATAATTGCCATGAATATCTGGTGATTGAATTAAAATGCTTAACAATATAGAATCTGATTTATTTGCACCAATTTTAGAGAACTTAGTTAATAAATCAATGTTAGTATTGCCATCATAACCATTATTTTTAAATAGAGCTCCACTCAATTCAAAACCTATTAATTTAAACCCAGTGGAGGTATTAAAGGTATTCGTTAGGTCGTCTTTTACTTGAACAGAATCAATAATCTCATTTGTTTTATTGATTACTTTAATTAAGAACTCAACTCTTATACTACCATCTGGATTTACTTTTACCAGTTTAGTTCTTTTTTGAATATCCACAACACTGTATGGATCTAAGATAGTTAGTGTATCTAATTTACAAGGATTACTTAACAACCTTGTTGCAGTATCCAATGCTTTAACGCACCACACATAAACCCCAGGTTTAGAAGGCACTGTTGGAGCCGTTGTAGAACAATTAGCACCATTTAAATCACACCATTGAGGTATACTTCCAGCTGTTATTGAAGTAATTAATCCTGCAATATTCTTAGGATTAGAACTAACAGAATTCATAATTGTTAAGTTCTTCACATTAACTACAGGTAAAATGATAACAGTATCCATTACACATGGCTCACTATTTAAACCCGTAGCGGTATCTAAAGCTTTTACACACCATATATAAATACCTGTCTTACTAGGTAATAAAGGTGGTTCTATATAACAATTTTTACCAGTTAGATCACACCACATTGGTATCGTACCAGATGGTGTAGATTTAATTAATGATTGAATTGTTTTTGGGTTATTGATATCACCAGCATTAAATACTGCATTTATAACAGTTGGCAAAGCTGGTGGTGTAAACCCAACTTGAACAATAGTTAATACATTTTCATCTGGTATAAAGTCTCCATTAGGATCAGGATTCAACCCATTGGTTGAAGTATCAGAAATACGTAGATCACCTACAGAGGTTAAACCTGTTGCAACAATATAATTTGGCCAAGCATATCTTCCTTTAATAGTTTGAACAAATACATCATACTTAATCTCAATAGAATCACTTACTTTAATAAATCCATTCCATTTAATTAATGCTGTATCAGTAGTGCCATTAAAATTTGGATTTAAAGTAGCCGACCCAGTAACTTTTGGCACACCAACGATACTTGGCACATCTGGTGTTTTATAAAAGTTATTTAAGTTAAGTGTCACATATAAAGAATCTAAATTACTATTACTTAAATTCTTAATGATTGAAGTAAAATGAAAGATATATCCTCCGGCAACGGTATCTGCTTTTGAACCTTGTAAAGAAGCGCCAATTTCATTCACTAAAAAGAATGGAACATAAGTAGGTAATGGTTTACCCAATGTTGTTACTATTGGATGTTTTAATAAATTTGAATTATCATGAGAAATAGCACTTGCCGGCTCCATACTTACATTTCCATCATCTTGTGTTAATATTCCATTTCCTGTTCCAGTAAATTGTAATACCAATGGATCTAAAATCTTTCCAGGTATAATTGTAAAGTAAAATACCACGTTACTTTCTTCATTAATTTTCAAATTCACTCCATTATCAAATAAATCAGATCCTGATAAACCAGCTTGGGATCTATATTTAATGGTAAACCCGTCGTTTACAATAGTAACATAACTAGATGCAAACTGAGCACCAAAACCAGTATAGCTAGGATTTAATTTTACATTGCCTTTTGTCACTCTAACACTATCTAATGTATAGCGCATGTCTTTAGGGAATACTTTAGATAAATCTGCATTCACCTGTACTCCTTGAAGATCTAACTCCCCATTATTTTTTACCTTCATTATAATTTTAGTCTTGAAAGAATTATCAGGTAATTTAGAAGGAATATCTGCTTTAAGTGTTAATAATAACTGTGGTCTTAATACATTCAAGAAGGCAGTGTCTTTGGTAAACTTAGAAACTCTTGAAACATCATTTGCATCAGTTAGTTTAAGTACTGTATATCTTGTATCGTCTTTTCTTGGAGCTAATTTAACCTTATCACCATTCATTAGATTTCGAATGGTATCAATTTTATTATCCAAATTATTCTTAATAATTACTGTATATGGCCCTACCCCTTCTGTTAATATAAATTTCATATGAACCGAATCGGCTTGTAATAATGTAGGATAAACTAGATTCATAGCTACTTGAGGTAGGTAGCTAACATTAATCTCTAATTCAGAAGTTGGACAATTAATTGTTTGACCTTGAGCACAAACAGGTATTGTAAATCTATAGATACCAATTCTAGAAGCCATAAAGCTATATGTACCATCTGAATTCAAACTAATTATTGCACCAGCTAAATTGGCATTATTAGGAATAGGCGTTCCATATGTACTATTAGGAGCAATATCATTTGTAGCAATATTGCCAGTTATTGGCACATCAACTGTTCCGCTGTTATTATCATTAATAATATTTGCACTTGGCAATACGTCAATATGCAATGTAGCATTACTACAAACTGAAGGGTTGGTATTTGTACAGGCAGTATAAATAATATCTACTGGTCCACTATACCCTGCTGCAGGTGTAAATGAATAAGTCCCATTTGCATTAAATTGAATAGTGCCTTTATTGGATGTTGGCCCTGAATGTCCAGTAACTGTTAAAGCAGTTCCATTTGAATTTGAATCATTATTTAACACATTACCAGTTACTGTAGCACCATTAGAAGAACTATTAAAATCATCCGTTAAGCCATTTGTTGAAATTGAATTGGACGGTATTACAGTGTAATATACAACTGCTGTTGAGCATAATGCCGTTGGATTAGTATTGTCACAAATAGAATATACTAAGCTATCAGTTCCAACAAAACCAGCTGTTGGAGTATATGTAATGGTTCCATTGGAATTCTTAACAGCATTTCCATTAGTTGGATTTGTTGATATACTTAAGCTAGAAACATTTAAAATTCCTCCTAAATTGACTGTTTTATCATTTGCTAAGACATTGGTACTAACAGAAGTGCCTTGTTTAACATTTGCATTGTCATTATTGACAATTGGTAAATTAGCATTTGAAGCAGGATCAACCACTGTAATTTCTAATGGAGACAATGGACAACCTGAAGTTTGACCTAAGGCACAAACTGGAATATAATAAACATACTTTCCAGGAGTGGTCGCATTAAAAGTATAGGTCCCATTTGAATTTACAGTAATGCTTGCGCCTGATGGGTTACTTGAATTTTCAGATGGTTGAACATAAGTTGTACCTGAAGCAACAATATCATTCGTTGCCAAACTACCATTCACAGGTGTATTAATATTGGTTACATTAATATCTTGGGTTAAAATAGGTGCAGGTTCTACTAAAATATGCAAAGTAGCTTTGACACATATTGCAGGATTACTATTATCACATACTTGATATATAATATCTATCGGCCCACTGAATCCTGCCGCCGCTGTAAATGTATAATAGCCATTAGCATTTAAAGTAAATACCCCCTGCGAACTAGTTGGTCCAGCGATCACACTAGCAGTTAATATCGCATTGCTAATTGTACTATTATCATTCGTAAGAACATTGCTGCTAACAGTTACTCCACCATTTGGCGTATTAGTGATATTTGCATAATCATCTAATGCTATGGTTTTATTTGTAGCATTTACAGGTTCTATAGTGAAATATACTACTGCAGTATTACAAATTGGATTAGGTGAACTATTGTCACAAATATTATACACTAAACTATCTTTCCCAACAAAACCTGCATTTGGAACATAACTTATTGTACCATCATTGTTTACAGTAGCCGTTCCAAATCTTGGATTATTGGCAATTGTTAAACTTGAAGTATTTAAATTTGTGCCAGTATTACCAGACTGATCATTTGATAATACATTCACTGTTGTTGGAGTATTTATTTTACTGTAAGCATAATCATTATTCAATACTGGCTTATTATTATTAGCCAATGGATCAAGAACACTAATTTCTAATGGAGTTAATGGACATCCTGTTGTCTGACCTGCTGCACATACTGGAACATAATAAACATATTTTCCAGGAGTAGTGGCTGTAAAAATATATGTGCCATCTGCATTAATTGTTATGCTTGCTCCTGATGGATTGTTTGGATTAACTGCAGGTTGTTGATAGTTTGTACCAGGATAATTTTGATCATTGGTTGATAAACTACCATTTACTGGCACATTGATAATTGTAGTATTCACATCAGGATTAATCACAGAAGCTGGTTCAACAATTATGTGTAATGTCGCTTTTGTACATATCGTTGGATTACTATTATCACAAACCTGATAAATTATATCAACAGGTCCTGTAAATCCAGCTGCCGGGGTAAATGTATAAGTTCCATCTGCATTAAACTGTATTATGCCTTTATCTGAAGATGGTAGATTACCAGATGGTATACTCGCTGTTAATACCTTACCAGTTGTACTATTATCATTATTTAACACATTGCCTGATACTGTAGATGAACCATCCAAACTAGCCACCACTTTAGCAATATCATCATTTGCAACTGTTGATGTACTTGCATTTGCATCTATCACCGAGTAGAACACTTCTGCAGTTGAACAATTTGCTGGATTTGAATTATCACACACTTGATAAATTAACTTATCTGTACCAGTAAAACCATTATCTGGGGTATAAGTTATTGTGCCATCATTGTTTACCACTAATGTACCATGTAATGGCTGTGTAACGATACTTAAACTAGATGCATTTATCGATCCGCCTGCATTACCAGCAATATCATTGGCTAAAATATTTGTAGTTGTACTAGATCCAGAAGGTACTATGGCAATATCAATATTAATTGAAGGCTTATTATTTGACAATGTTGGATCCAGTACTGAAATCTCAATAGGGCTTAATGGACAACCACTAGTTTGACCTGAAGGACAAACTGGTACATTATAAACGTATTTACCTGGTATAGTTGCATTAAAAGTATAAGATCCATCAGGATTAATGGTTATTGTTCCACCTGCTGGATTATTATTATCCGCATATGGCGTTCCATATGTACTTCCTGGCGATAACTTATCATTTGTTGATAATTGACCATTTATTGGTTTATTTATATCCGTAATATTTATATCTGGATTAACAATGGCCATTTCAACAACCAATGACTGTGCTGGGCTTGAACATCCATTTGCATTGGCTACGACAGTAATGATACCACCAGAGGTACCTGCAACAACATTAATACTATTAGTTGTTGATGAACCAGTCCAACCATTTGGTAGTGACCAAGTATAAGAGCTCGCTCCAAATACTGGATTAACCGAATACGTAATATTATTGTTCGCAATCACTACAGTTTGACCAGAAATAGCGGTTGGTTTTGCCGGCAATTGGTTAACAGTCAATGAAGAACTTGCGCTTGTTGATTCGCAACCATTAGCATCAGTAACTTTTATTGAATAGTCACCACCTACTGTTGTTGTATATGTATCAGAAATAGCTCCAAAAATTGGATTAGAACCAAGATTCCATTGATATGAATAAGGAGCTGCTCCAAACACATTAGCATTTATAGCTGCCGTTGTACCAGCACAAATATTATCTGATGGAGCAATAGTAATATTTGCAACTGGCAATGAATTAGATGTAATGGTAATTGGACATGATGTAGCGTTTGAAGAACCATTATTAGCAATAACCCTATAATCTCCACCATTACTAACACTCAATGTAGCGCCAGTTCCATTTGTAGAAACATTTATAAATCCACCACCTGTATTTTGTTGCCATTGATAACTAGTAAATGAACCAGTAACACTCAAATTCACAATTGCTCCTTGACATATTGTAGTTAAAGCCAATGCATTTACTGCTGGCGCTTGAACAATTTTAGTAACTGCAGAAGTACTTGAACAGCCATTAGAACTTACTTGAACCTTATAAGAACCAGCAATGCTCACTTCGAAACTACTATTTAACCCAGTCAGGTTTGCTGTGTTACTTGATGGTAGTCCTACAGGAGAATAAGTACTATTATTTGGATCAAGTTTTAACCACTGGTAAGTTGGTGAAACAGCATTCGTTCCAGCAGTTAAAATAATTTTAGTTTGACTACAATCACTTAGTGCCAACTCTGCTCCTCCAGTAATGGTCGCAGT
>CANHIS010000148.1 GCA_947460255.1 Bacteroidota bacterium | reverse complement strand
TTACCAAATGTGATGGAGTATGCATATATCTTTAAGCAAGTTTCAGAAAACTCTGCATTTAGAAGTGCATTTAACGGTGTACCTCCATCGACTAACTATTACACCTCCGAAGAGGCTTACAGTGGATGGGATACCGCTTATCCAACTATATGGAATAACGGAAATCCACCACCCGGTATTTCGCTATTGCGTTACTCTGGAGGCGGCACTACTGACAGGGCTCTTTCAGTTGAAGCAGCCACCGCTGCGGATGCAATGGTTCCACAGAACTTCGCAGGTTACGCAAAATTGAAAGTTTGGGCGCATCCAAAGAATGCTGGTTATGCAGTTATGTGCCTTCGAGCCTTCAAGTAATTTTGTAAGTTAACTTACCTAGACCCACTTCTTGGCAAAACAAAAAAGTTAGCAGTTCTCGTCGTATTGCCAGAAATACCTGAATCTGTAGGAACTAGGGTTACTGAAATAGTCACATATCCCCTGGTGTTTGGCCGATAACTGCAATTTCTCAAAGTATTTGCACTAACAGCTAAATTCTTACAGCCTGGAATAATCACATTATTTGCTCGAAATGTGAGCCGGCCTGCAACTGTTGGGGTAGCGGAGATTATCTTTACTGTTCTAAAGATTAAGTTTCCCGCAGCTAAAGAGACCGAGGTTGAACTTGAGGCAGCAATAATTGCTGCGGTCGCAGCTGATGTATCAGTAGTTGAACCGCCAACATTTGTTGCTGTAACTGCAACTCGAATAAATTGACCAACATCTGCACTAGTTAATGTGTAAGTGGATGCGGTTGCCCCTGAAATACTTGAATAAACACCACCAGCGGTTGCCGCCCTCAACCACTGAAATGAATAAGTGGTAGGCAAGTTATTCCAACTTCCAGTTGTTGAAGTTAGAACCTGACCAAAAGTTGTTGTTCCTGAAACTGTCGCTGATGATGAGACAGTAGGTGAGGGTGGAATGTATCTAATTACAACAATGCCAGACCCTCCTGAACCTCCTGGTGGGTTTACCGCATCACCAGCAACTGGTGAAATATCATCAAAGCCAGAGCCGCCACCGCCACCGCCAGTTGAAACTAATCCAGCAACACCACCACTTGCTATTGCCCTTGTTCCATTTCCCCCGCCACCAATTCCGCCATTTCCCCCGGCATCGCCATCTGCACCAATACCGCCACCGCCGCCACCGGAAAAATATGCATCGCCACTTGACACTTGGCCAATTCCTAACGCCGTTGCAACGGTTGAGGAGATAAGTGATGAAACTTTTCCAATACCACCATCACCACCGCGAGTTCCAGATCCATTTCCATCTGGAAACGGAGTAGATGTGCGTTCGCTTCCATTTAAACTTGGACGTTTACCAGCACCACCTGCTCCACCACCACCGCCTGCTGCCCAAAAATCTGCACCAGCCGAAATTCCAGTATTTGGGTCTGCCACACCTTGTGCACCATTAAATCCAAACTCGATTCCACTTAATGTTGAAGTGCCATCCAATGTTCGCTGTGTTGATGTTGTTGCATTTCCCGCCGTTTGTGTGGCACCTGCGCCACCACCAGATCCACCATTAATGTCAGGTGTAGATCCATTTACTCCAGCACCACCACCAATTGCAGTCAATCCATTTGCACCAATTCTGAAGGAGGATTCACCACCCCTAACTCCAACATAAGTACTTGGACTTCCAGCAGGATTGGCCGCTACACCACCAGAGCCAACAACAACATTTATATTTGTTTGACCACTTGAAATTGGATAAGAGGTTGCTTGGACAAAACTGCCGCCGCCGCCACCGCCGCCATGCCTGGCTCCACCACCACCGCCGCCGCCTATGACTAAAACATCTAATGAGGTGATACCACTTGGCTTTTGCCAACTGTATGAAGATGATGTGCTACCTGCAGCTCCAAGATTTTTAAATGCAATGTAACAATAGTTGCCACTTGAGGTTACAACCACTGATTCATTGCCAGAGGTAAGCGTATAAGTCTGCTGACAAATTCCAGATCCAGATGTTGCTGCATATGCTGAAGGTGAAAATTTCAGCATACTTAATAAGATAATCGAGAGCACGACCACGGTGGTTCTCCGTGAATAAACCGATTGGGCGCTCACAGGCATAATTTACCTCACGCCTACCTGGCTCCAGTCCTTCGCCCAATCTGAACTACCGTTGCACTTGATTGCGAGTAAGTAAAACTGCTGGAGGTTGGAACAAGCCGAGCCGAGTAGGTAGCAACACCTGATGTATTTGGTTTGAAATTACATGTTGCAGTTTGCACTCCCGAAACATTTAAAGTGGGCCGACTTGAGCAACCTGGAATTTTTCGACTGCCAAAAAAGAAAGTTATTCTGCCAGCAGTGCTAGCTGTTGCGGTTAAGGTGGTGATTGAACTTTTAACTCTTGCACCAGATACAACGGGTGCATTAACTGTGCTGGCGCTAACTGCTGTTGCAACAAAAACTTGGACTTTAAAGTTTGTTTGGTTCCATACCGTTTGATCAGCAAAGGTCCAATCTGGATGCCCAGACGAATTTGACCCAAGACCCAGATCTGCAGTCCTGCCCTGTGGGTGATCATTCCAAGCCATAATCGTTTGAGTGTCTGTCAGATTGTGAACTTGGTATGAACCATAGCAACCAGATCCTCCACTGGGTGAATCATCCCAGTCATACAAACCATCATTACCAAAGGGTGCATATCCAGAATTGCCAGTGCCATAACAGTTAGACCAAAACTCAATTCGCCCCTGACCATAACTACCAGTTTTGACTCCACTGAAATCAGATGTAACAACCAGATTAGTTAGGTTTTGTTTTAAATTTAAGTTATTTACCGAATCAGGAAATTGTAGATCTGCAATCGTTGCGCCCGCCCACTTATCAAAGTAGGCCTCTGCGTAATACTTTGTACTGTTACTTACTAAAGTCATCTCCATTCGAATTTTTATTAAATCCCAGGTTGTCCCAGCTGCGATGAATGCTGAGGCTGCTCCTCCAGTTTTTCCAAATCCAGACACATATGTCATTGTGGCGGTACCGCTGGCATTACTCGTGTTTGGAGTTACAGTTTCATAGATTTTTGTCCAAGTTGGTGAGGCATTTGCTGGTGGTGGCGAGACGACAATAATGGGCAAAACTAGGGCCAGCGCCAGTAATTTTTTACCCATGGCCCAAGAGTACAAGAGGAAAAATTCCTCTCCAAAGCGGAAATTAACAGCATAAGAATTTTTGGAACCCTATTTTCCAACTCTTTAATCCCTAACCGGCTATGAACCCGATTTTCAAGGATTTACATTAGATTTTATTAGTCAATTAGAATAGATACATGTTCAGTAGAAGAAATTATCTACCTACTGTCCTTGTATTTACTCTGTTTATTGGATTGATGCCGGCCGCTCTTGCTGTTAATTACACCGTTATTTACAACGCCAATGAAACTCAACATCAAGCCGGTGTTACATCTGGCACTATTCCGACAACTTCAACTCATGCATCGGGTACCAGCGTCACAGTTGCAGCAAACTCAGGGAATTTAGCACGGCAAGGATTTACATTTGCTGGTTGGAATACATTGGCTAATGGAAACGGTATAAATTACACAGCTGGCTCAGGCACATTTACCATAAATGCAAATACATCTTTGTATGCAAAGTGGACGATCCCCGCATCTGCACGGTTAATTGGAGCAGGCGGATCACTGGTCACAATTACTAATCCAAATGCTGTCGCTGGAGCATCCAACTGCACTGGCGGAAATATCAGAGGTATTACCTCTGATGGAAGCCATGTTTATTTCAGGCCTTCCAACGCAACCACATACTTGTGCAAAGTAGATTTGAATGGTTTTGTTGTGCAGGCAATCAATGTGGGTGCAAACTTATCTGCAATCGCAATTGATTCAATTGATTTGTCCTATAGCTCAGGGTGCATTTTCTTGCGCCCAAATGGTTCAGAAAACAAAAATATTTTCTGCATTGATACCTCTGATTGGACGGTTAATGCAAAAACTGTGAGTCAGAATTGGTATACAGGTG
The DNA here is from genome assembly GCA_947460255.1 of Bacteroidota bacterium. GTDB lineage: Bacteria > Bacteroidota > Bacteroidia > M30B66 > M30B66 > CAMCXT01. The sequence continues at coordinate 3,462 of CANHIS010000148.1, read as the reverse complement.
GAGGCTGGCTGAATGGAAATATCATTGATTTTCCAGATGGCAGAGTTGGCGCAGTTAGTGCCCCAAATACCTCGGCGCCAAATGGTGTTGGCACTGGCGCCGGACAATGTCCTTCGGGTATGAGTTGCAAAATTTTAAGACTTTTCAATGTTATCGGAACCGGAAAGAATGTTTCATTTACATTCTCTGAGGATATTGTGTTAGCAGATATAGAATCTGGTTGGCCTAATGATGAACACGGAATAGCAACGGATGGAACTTATCTCTATGAAGTTATGTATAACAGCGGATATAAAGTTTGGGCATTAAGGTCGGCAGCTCCCTCTTACATTGTCTTCAACGGCTCAGGCTCTGGTGCATGTACTGCATCCACTGGAATATCTGGATCACTTTGTGGCGTTAATACCCCAACTGCTGGCGCGGGCACCGTTGCTAATGCAACATTTTTAGGGCGAGATCACACTTCAGGCAGATATCTGATGGGTGATTATGGGGCAGCTATGTTTTATAAATCAGATTCTTCATTCCCTCCTGCCGGTCCTGGTTCTCTTATTGCAGCAATAAATTCACTAAATCTTCCCAGCAACGCGATTACTGCTAGTTATCGAACCCCAGTAGTTATTACAGTTACTGTAAATGTTGCATCAAGAGTAACTTTTAGGGCAGGTACAATTATTTTGTCTAGTTGTAAAAATAAATCAGCTACTGGTTCTGGTTCTAGCTTCTCAGCAACCTGCACCTGGAGACCCTCGGTCAGAGGCACTGTTCCAATTACAGTCACTGCAACTCCAACTGGACCTGCATTTGGTGCAAGTACGTCAAATCCTCTAAATGTATTTGTTGGCAAAAGAACTGGATCTAGGTAGATTTTTTCGTGTCAAAAGTGTTTTCAATATTTCTTGCATTAGCAATATTGTTTAGTAATTTATTTTTTATTGCTTCTGCATCAAATGCTTCTGTGCCAACATCAGGCTTAATAGTCGATCTACGTGCTGGAAAATCTGCTTCCTACTCTGGATCAGGTGCAACTTGGATAGATTTAAGCGGAAATGGAAATAACGCAACTCTACAAAGCACACCAACGTGGTCTTCAACTAGCGGTGGGCGTTTTGCATTAGATGGAACTGATCACTTTACTTTGCCTGCTGGTATGGCAAACTTTACATCGGGCTTAACAATCTCTGCGTATGTTAATTTTGGCAATGTAGGAGTATGGGAGCGAATAGTCGACTTTGGAAATGGTTCCCAGGCAAATAATTTTCTTTTTGCCCGGTTTGGCAACTCCTCTGATTTAACTTTTGAAATTTACAATGGAGCAACATCTCTTGGGCACTGTCGAGCGACTAATGGAATTCTTGATAATACTTGGGCTACATACTCTGTAACAATAGATGGATCTTGGTGCACCTTGTATCGAAATGGCTCCTTTATATTATCAACTGCATATTCAGGTTTGCCACAAAATGTATCTAGAGCTAACAATTATATTGGTAGAAGTAATTGGCCTGATGCTTATTTTGATACAGGTATAGCAGCTTTGGCGATGTATAACAGAGCCCTGAGCTCATCAGAAATCGCAACACTTTCGGCTGCTCAAATAGATCAGGTAAATCCAGCCTTAACTAGCTCCACAAGTTTCTCGGCTGCCGAAAATCAAAGTGCAGCGGCATCACTTTCTGCAAATGAATCAGTAACTTGGTCAATTCTCTCCTCTACCGACTCGACCCGCTTCTCAATTAACTCATCTAATGGACAGTTGAGCTTTGTGAGTGCGCCTAATTTCGAGGCTCCTACAGATGTTGGTACCAACAATGTTTATAACTTAAATATTCGCATGACCGACGGCGGAGGTAACACCACTGATGCTGCAATCACAATCACAGTTACGGATGTTTTAGATACCTCGACCTTTACCTCATTATCCATATCTGGTGCTGCTACTTATAGATCGGCAGTAACTATCACAGCGGTTGTTTCAATCTCTTCAAAGGTAACATTTGTAGCAAGAAATATAGTTATTCCTGGTTGCAAGAATAAGATTGCAACAGGATCTGGCTCTACTTTTACAGCAACTTGTTCTTGGCGGCCATCGACCCGCGGTGCTGTAAGAATTACTGCTTCCTCTACTCCTATAAATCCAGCAATTTCGGGGGCTACGGCTACTCCGATATCTGTAACTGTTTCAAATCGATTTGGCACTCGTTAAGATAAATCCGTGAAGAAAGTCTGTGTAATTGGCGCTGGCCCCAGCGGCATTACCGCTGCTAAAAACTGCATTCAAAATGGCCTTGATGTAACGGTATTTGAGAAGAACGACATGGTCGGCGGCAATTGGGTTTTTAACTCAAAGACTGGCCACTCAAGTGTGTATGAAAATACCCATTTAATAAGCTCTAAAGCTTGGTCTGAGTATGAAGATTTTCCAATGCCAGATTCATACCCTGATTATCCAAACCATTATCAACTGCAGGCTTACTTTGAAGATTACGCTCGAAAGTTTGGAGTATTAGACAGAGTTAAATTTGATCACACAATTGATCATGTTTCAAGAAATAGTGATGGCAGCTGGCTAGTGGAGTACACGGATCAAAATGGTAATAAAGCATCACAAAACTTTGATGTATTGATGGTTTCTAATGGTCACCATAATGAACCAAAGTATCCCCAGTATCCAGGCACCTACACCGGTAAATTTCTGCACTCCCATGATTTCAAAGGCGTGGATGAATCTTGGCGCGACAAAAGAGTTCTGATAATCGGTGCTGGAAACTCGGCCTGTGATATTTCAGTTGAGGCGGCCAGAATTACAAAAACAGTACATATGTCGATGCGCAACCCGCAATGGTTTTTTCCTAAATTTATCTTTGGTCAACCAGGAGATGTCTTTGCGGCACGAAGCAAGTGGCTTCCTAAGAAGTTGCGCCAGTATGGTCTTAAAACCTTAGTTAGATTAATCCAAGGCCCCTACAGCAGCTACGGCCTACCTGAAAATACAACCTTGCCGTTAAACACTCATCCAACCTTGAACTCAGATCTAATGGATTACATCAGACATGGCCGAATTAAGCCACGCAAGGGAATTAAGTCTTGGAATGGTTTGACTGTTGAGTTTACAGATGGCAGCAAGGATGATTTTGACATTATCTGCGCAGCAACTGGCTTCTGGACCACATTCCCATTTTTTGATCAATCATTTATTAACTTTAAAGATCTAAATAAGGTGCCACTATATAAAAAGATGATGCATGAAAAATATGAAAATCTTTACTTCATCGGATTGTTTCAACCACTTGGCTGCATCTGGCCACTAGCTGATTACCAAGCAAAGATTGCATGTCTTGAAATTCTTGGTCAGTATCACCGGCCAAAAGATATGAAGACTGCGATCGAAAATGAGATTAATAATCCTCACTTTGATTTTGCTCCTGGCCAGCGCCATGCAGTTGAGGTGGATTACCACCT
>CANHIS010000147.1 GCA_947460255.1 Bacteroidota bacterium | reverse complement strand
TATACCAATCGTTCACGGGATAGAACCAATCAGCATTAGGTTAACTTCACAATCACAAGTGCAATTTTACTTATTTATCGATGTTCAGTCAATCACTATTTATAGTGATTTATTTAGATAAAGGTTGAAGGATAATCTGAAGAAAATTTTAGTATTCAGCATTTTCTTTGACAACTCACTTAAACAACTTCTTTCATTTTACGAAAAATGATTTATAAGCTAGCAAAATCGATTACTAGTTTGATTTTTCAAACTGTCTTGTAGCACATCATTTGTTCCTGCCAATATTGTTTTAAATGTGGGGTCACTTATCTTTTTGATTAAAATTTTATAGTTCAGAAGAATTTCAAGTGGATCATCTAAAAATGTTGTTAAAAAATGCATCAATACGGTAGGCTTTTCTTGAATGTTTAGAGGGAGGCCTGCATTAGTTAGAAAGTTGTTGAATGATTCTTCACTTACTTCTCTTATGTTGTTGTCGATCAAATAATTGCCATACATCTGCCCTAAAGTATACGATACAGTTGTAAAGCGTCCGCCAAAGGAGGTTGATGGCGAGTTTCCTAACGCGTAAGAATCAGGCATATTGACAAATATGTCCGAATTCAGGATTTCCTCTTCACCAACAGCCATTAGTATTTCTTTTGATGGAGTAAGCGCTTTTTTTAGCAATCTTGAAAGCTCATAGCGCTCTTGTTCGGTTAGTTTATTATCGCTGGTACATTCTGACAAGTAGTTTTTTGCTTGATTTTCTATGCTTGCATCTATTTCGAGTTGATTTTCCATGGTGATGAGTTTTTGTTTTTAAATATTAAAATTGAAGACATTTCCTTTCCATCTATTAAATTAAATAGGCATCTGTTTCGTATTTAATAAGATGGTCAATGAAGATTGCTGAAGATTCCAGAAGTGCACTAATTTGAGTAAGCATTGATGATTTTAATGGCTTGAATAATTCCAAATAAAATCATCAATTTAATTGCTTACCTAATTATGCTTCTTCAAATAGAAAGCTATTTGCGTCTTTTGATAAATGTAACGGTAATCTCGCCAATCCCTTTATCAGAATAAGGAGTATCCTTTAAATTGATTTCTTCAGTTGATTTTGGAGGAAGTTCATTTTCACCCAAAGATTCTGTATTCAAATCTTTGTTTTCCAATTTTTCGGTTGGAATTTCCTTGCTGTTTTTCTTTGTGTTCATGGTATTTGGTTTTAATTGTTTCGAGTTGAACACACGCACAATACCAAATGAAAAATCATCGATCATGCGGTGCACATCGAGACTAACAGCGGAAAAGGGGAGGCTTAAGTTTATTTTGGCGCCCGGCCCTCATCGTTTTACCACCGCGGCCCTTCGGCTCGGTTGGTTCCACCCGCAGTGGATCTTGATGATACAGCAAATGTATTGAAGATTTTAATACTTCCAAATTTTAATAAAAAAAATCCCCGCTCCAGTTTAAACCGAAGCGGGGATTTTAATTCTCCCACAAACCAACATTGTGGATAATCTGGCAGCTTATTTAAGTTTGGAACAATAAAGCTGCTTTATTGAGATGAATCAATATGAAAGATAGATTTCAAAATTCCCTTCAAGATGTCCATTTGTGCTATATTCCCAAAGTCGGATGTAGTAATTTTGACCGCCTATTGCAGGTATTGTTAGTTGAGGCATATATTGTCCTTGGGAAGTGCTTAGGTCATCATTGCAATTGACAAATGTAAGATTATTGCAAGAGCCGTTTTCTTCATAAATTTCCATTGCGGCATCAGTAATTGTTCCTGCAATGGTTTGTATTGTTAAATTTCCATCAACTGGCATTTGGAATTTGAGCCATATGTCTTTCGCTTCTGGTCCCCCACAACTTACAGTTGGATTAACTATTGAACCACTCGATACATTTGCATTAAAATTATTTATTGCGTAAAGTTGGAACGCAGTTAATAACCCTGGAGTACAAGGTTCATCAAATGAATTAAAAAGTTGTTCTTCGGCTGTGATGAATGTCCTCTCAACACCGAAAGAAGTCCCTGCATCATTTGTTGCGAAAGCCTTTACATAGTAAGTTGTTGATGGAGTTAAATTGCTCATCGTTAAATTAAATGTACCAGTAGACGTGCCTCCAGTTACAATTGAATTTGACAAATTGGGATTTTGTTGAGTCGACCAGCATAAACCTCTTGAAATTATATCGCCTCCACCATCTGAAATTATGTTTCCAGATCCTATTGCACTTTGAGCTGTAATTGAAACAATGTTTCCCGTGGTCACTGTTGGGAGTTCAATGGTTACATCAGGAGCTGATGTAGTAAAAGAAACTATATTTCCATAAGAAACACCATTCTTATTTTTGGCAAAAGCTCTAGCAAAGTAATTGGTTTGAGGGTTTAGGTTAATCAAATCAACTTCAAATCCACCAAGCTGTGAATTGGACAAAACAACAGTTGAATTGATGTCAGGATTTGAGTTCGTGCTGTAACAAATACCTTTCTGATCTACTTTGGCTCCTCCATCAGAAGTTACATTTCCTCCAACATTTGCAATTGTAGAATAAACTTCTACTGATTTGGAAGTTACGATGTAAGGTGTTGTGTTTTCAGGCGTTTCCTTTTTGCAACCTGTTAATGTTAGCAACACCCAAAAAAAGAATACTGAGCTACTTACAATTTTTAAATTTCTCATTTCGAATTACAGGTAAATTGTTAATTTAATCAATTGACTATTTCCCAGTTTCTCAGGTTTACCCGATTCAAACCATTTGAAATTATCATTAGCTCCTTCTTCCGGAGATAAAGCTTTTGAGAATTTCTCTTCGCCATTTATTGTTGGAGTATCGCCTTGCGATTGATATGACATAGTTGAACCTTTTAATTTGGTTGCGCCCTGTCTTAAAAGGTTTCCGGAATAAGTATTAAAGAAACCCATACAGAGACCTAAGCTAATCGTCTCAGTTAAATCGTATTCTAAACCAATTTCAAAATTAGAATTTCGAGTAAAACTATACAATTGCGAATTCTTTACCTTTTCAATTGTAGTAAGCTTAAAGTTTGGTAAATCCTTATTGTCAATTAGGTAAAAGTACCCTTGGGTGTTACTGCTATTTAGCTCTTCAGAAATATTGTTCACATTACCCGAACCTGAATAGCTACCGTTTGAATATTGACTTTTAGAGCCAACGTATGTGGATCCGATTCCTAAACCGTAGAAAGCACTAATTCTAAACTTTGGATGTAGTTTAAAATTTATTGTAGGTCCTAACTGAAGGCTATTAATCGATAAGAAGTAAGATGATTTTAACTCGCCCGAGTAATCTAACTCATTTTCATTCTGACTGCTGTAAAGAAGTTCTTGTGAGACATCGGTAAAACTATTAGTAAACGACTCTCGCGAATAAATTGAGTATATCGAAACGCCAACCCCAAAATCTATCGCTAAATTATCTGTCCCAAAACTGGCTAGAAATGTACGGTAATCAATACCAGCCTGATAGTATCTTGGTAATTCAATCCCTTCTAATTCAGGTTTTAGCAATCCTAGCTTCAAACTTGCCGAAGAATATTGACCGTACCCTATCAATGCGGGTACGGTCAACATTACTGTGATTAAAGCCTTTCTCACTTGTTAAATGGCTTTTTAAAACCGATACTAGATCCTGATTTTTCTTCTCCAGAATCGTTATTCGACTTCTTTCTTGATTTCTCCTTTTTGCTAAATTTTGAACCTAGCTTAGACGATTTAAATTCAAATGATTCATTTTTTGAATTACCTGATTTTCTTGTTGCAGGAGCTTCTGATGAGTTTACATTCACATTCAATGTAACCTTCTCTCCAGCTTTAATCATGTCGCAAATGTTGCATTCTTCAGAGTCAGAACCATTTTCAGAATTCTTAGCCTTTGGCGACCATTTGATTGGATTTCCATTTTCATCTAAAGGCAAACAAGGTTGATTACAGTCTGACAAAGCCCTTTTTGAATCAAAATCAGGATTCGCAACCATTCCACACTCACAGTATGTACAAGTTCCGTCATCTTGAGTAGCATCAGGATTATAGGTTAAAGAAGTTGGGTCGGTACAACCTTTAACTGGCCCTGCGCAAGCTTTTAAGTCATTTGCTCTGGTTTCTAACATATTGAAATATTTGCCTTTATTTCCTTCTGTAGAAACTAAAACTATTTTCCCATCTTTATAATAAACAAATGCATCAGCTTCCTTAACGTACATTTTTCTACCTGAACTTAAATAGGCTTCTAATTGTACGTTTGCTCTAAGCATTTTTCTGGATGGTTTCCAGTACTTGTAAACATGTATTTCACAACCTTCATCAGCTCCCATCAAAATATCGTAAGGAAACATTCCGGTGAACACCGTTAATGCCTGATCCTTGTTCATTCCAGGTTCTAATTTTGTGAGCTGTTCGGTGGTTGCATGCTGCGTAATTATGGTGCTTTTGCATGAAAATAACACCATGATGAAGCTGATAGCTATTGCGTAAAAAGTCTTTTTCATCTGATGATTATTTAGTGTTTAAAATTTGATTCATTTGATTCAGCGCATTTTTAGAGTCAGCCATACCTGTAGAGGTATAGTAATAAAGCATCTTCCCTGTGTTCTGCTCAAATACAACTACAAGCTCTGCAGGCTTTATGTAACGAGTTGCGCCCTGATTTAAATTAGATTCAGAATTGTATTCGCCTCTTACTTTTAAATGGCGATGAACGTATTTGTACTCGACCATTTTAACACCATTCTCTACATTCACATACATGTCGTAAGCTGGCGCATCAAGCAGATTTTCTACTTCGCTTAAGGTCATACCTTTTTTTAGCTTGTAAATCTTTTCAACTGTTGTGTAACCAGGAGCCATCACAGTGCTGCAAGCACTTAAAAGCGAGGCTCCTGCTAAAAGAAGTAATAGTTTTCGCATTTCAATTTTTTCCTACTCTTGGGTTTTTCGGATACACCCCGTACTTTCTAGGCTTTCCGGTTTGCCTTTGACGAGCAAATAAACAATCTCTTGTTGCATTTAAATTGCAGTGATAGAGAGGGTTAATCCTCATATTGCGATAAAAAAATCCCCGCTTCGAAGGGTACCGAAGCGAGGATTAATCATTTCCCACAAACCAAGAAGAGTGGGGGATTCATTAGTTTAAACAGATACTTATTGCTTTATATAGCGCAATTGCTTCACCTGTGTTAAAGTTTGGATCTGAATCATATACACACCGTCAGCTTCCGAATCGAGTTGAATTGTCCATTTGCTTGTGCCTGCAGGAATCTGCTCGTAGCGAACCAGCGTTCCGTTTGCGGCAATTACGCGAAGTTGAATATTCTCATCAAGCTCAGGGATGCTGATATTCACAAGACCAATACCTGGATTCGGGTATGCCTCAAACTTACTCAATGTCTCGGTGATAGCTTCTTCCGGCTCAGGTTCTGTCTCGCCCATGCGGCAAGATGCCACGCAAACAGCTAGTGATCTTGTAGATGAACTTCCACAACCATTATTTGCTTTAACAGTTACGTTACCGTTTGAAATGCCAAATTTTACTGTTACCGATCCTGTACCCTGTCCTGCAGTAATAACCGCACCACTTGGAACTGTCCAAGTATACGTTAATCCAGAAACTACCGGTGTTGTGAATACAACGCCCTGCTGGTTTCTGCATACTGTAGACGGACCAGTAATTGATGCTGGTGTAGACGGTAACCTGCTTAAGGTAATGCTACGCGCTGTTCCTGAACCACAAGCATTCACTGCCCTAACTGTGATAGAACCGCTGCTGAAGTTGTTGGTGAAGTTCACAGTTATGCTTGTACCGTTGTTGCTCATGATGCTTGTACCGCTAGGCACAGTCCAACTATAGGATGTTGCTCCTGAAACTGCTGCAATTGAATACGTATATGTTCCAGCACCACATAAATTATTGGTAGGTCCGTTTATCGCTGCTGGTGTAGCAGGTACGTTTCGGTTAATCGTTATGCTTCTTGCAGAACTTTGACCGCATCCATTAACTGCGCGAACACTTAAGTTTCCTCCGCAGAAAGCAGAGCCGAAGCTCACTGAAATGGTATTAGTTCCAGCACCTGATGTAATCGAAGCACCTGTTGGCATAGTCCATTGATACGATGTGGCATTGTTCACAGCTGCTGTGCTGTATGTTTGAACATTGCCTGGACAAGCAGTAGTTAATCCGCTTATGCTTGCAGGTGAAGATGGTGTTGAAACACTCAAAGATAAACAGCGTGTCGAGCTGTTTCCGCATGCTGAATTAGCGCGTACGGTGATGTTTCCGCCACAGAACGACGAGCCAATCAATACCTGAATGGTTGTTGTTCCACTGCCACTTACAAGCGTCACGCCCGAAGGAAGTGTCCAAGTGTATGATGCAGCATTTGAAACAGCGGCAATCGAATACGTAACCGGTGTGTTTGTACCTCTAAATGCACAAACATTCACAGTGCCAGTAATAGCACCAGGCGTTGCAGGAGCAGTGCGGGTAACCGAAATACTGCGTGTAATCGGTGTTCCGCATCCACTTACTACCACACTAACAGTACCGCTGCTAAATGTCGACGGGTAACGGAAGCTGATTGAAGCTGTTCCCTGTCCACTAACGTTGGTTGCTCCCGAAGGAATCGTCCAAACATAGCTTGTTGCGTTGGTAGCCTGAACACTATACGTTGCGTTGGTTCCGCTTGTGCCTTGGTGTGCACATGAATTTGCAGGTCCGGAAATTTGTCCGGCTGTTGTAGCTCCGCTGATGGTAAGCTGTAACGTGCGGTTTACGCATCCATCGAGGAAGGTATACGTTCCCGACTGGGTGTAAGTTTGTCCGTTCACTGGCCAGGTGTAGCTGCCGCAGGCAGTAATTGGCGTTGTGCTGCTGGTGATTGGTGTAATGTTAAGCACCAACGTAAAATCCTGACAATTTGCGCTAAAGTTGTAAGTGCCCGAAGCCGTATATTGTTGATTATTTACAGCCCAGATATACGTACCGCATGTCGATGCATTGGTAACGATAGCCGGAGCCGGTGTTCCGCTCACAACCCATGAACAGCTTGCAGTATTGAACGTTGCCGTTTGGTAACAAGCTAGATTTGTAGGCTGTGCAGGCTGCGTGCCGCTTACATCCCAAGAACAAGTTGCTGTATTGAAGTTAGCCGACTGCCAGCAAGCAAGCCCCGTAGGCTGTGCAGGCTGAGTTCCGCTTACATCCCATGAACATGATGCTGTATTGAAGTTAGCCGACTGCCAGCAAGCAAGACCCGTTGGTTGTGCAGGCTGAGTGCCGCTTACATCCCAAGAACAAGTTGCTGTATTAAAGTTAGCCGACTGCCAGCAAGCCAGGTTCGTTGGCTGTGTAGGTTGCGTACCTGTTACATCCCATGAACATGAAGTTGTGTTAAAGTTAGCCGACTGCCAGCAAGCCAAATTGGTTGGAGCCGGAGGCTGTGAGCCGAGGTTCACCCATTGGCAGGTTTGGTTATTGAATACGTAGTTATCC
>CANHIS010000146.1 GCA_947460255.1 Bacteroidota bacterium | reverse complement strand
ATTAAACCTTGTAAAGATGAAAATGAATTAAATAAGAAATGTGGATTTACTTGATTTTTGAGGTGATGGTATTGAAGCAGTGTTTTTTCTTTTTCGAGCAGTTCATTTCTAGTAAGACTTTCCTTCCAACGTTTGATGATATAATTACTAATAACAGCTAGATTAACTGTTAACGCCATAAAAACATCTGCAACAAGCATGATGATTTTTTCGAGTTTTCCAATATTGAAATGCAGATTTTCTTCAACAAAAATTCCTCCGATTAATCTTATTCCGACAATTAATGTTACCCCTAATAAAGTTTGTATCAGAATGCGTAATGCTGGATTTTTATCGAAAGGAATGTATTTATCTAAATGTTGATTGATATTTGCGAAGAAGGTCCAAACTAATACGATTATTGTGGTTGTAACAAAGAATAGTAGAACATTTGTTTCAACATCTAATTTGGGAACGAAGTGTTTATCTCGCATGTAAAATCCGAATGTGGAAAATGCAAGAGCAAAGACTAAACGCGGCAAATATCGTCTCAATTTATCCATTAGTTGATGATTTTACCGTCTTCCATTTCAATGGTTCTGTCGGTTTGTTTAGCGAAATCATGATCGTGGGTAACGGTGATAATTGTTTGGTGATTTTCTACAGCCAACTTTTTAAGAATATCGAGAACAATCATCGAATTTTGTTTATCGAGATTTCCAGTAGGTTCATCGCCCATAATTACAGCAGGATCGTTGATTAATGCACGAGCAATGGCAACGCGTTGTTGTTGTCCGCCCGATAATTTACCTGCTGATTTGAGTGCATATTCATCCATTCCAACAAGGCGTAATTTTTCGATGGCTCGGTGTTCAATTTCATTGTTGGAGTATTTCGATAATTTCATTGCTGGCAGCATCACATTTTCTAGGACCGAAAATTCGGGTAAAAGAAAGTGAAATTGAAATACAAATCCCAAGTGGTTGTTTCTAAAACGCGATAATTCATCTTGTCCTTTTCCAGTAACATTTTCCCCGTTGAGTATCAAGCTGCCTTCATAGTCTGTATCCATTGTGGATAGGATATACAGCAAAGTTGATTTTCCACAGCCTGATTTTCCAACCAGAGAAACGAATTCACCCTTATTTACTTCGAAATTCAAGTCCTTCAACACCTTAAATGTAGTAGGTTCATGGAAGTACTTTGTAATATTTTTTGCTGAAATTGAAATCATAGATCAAAGTAATTAGATTATCCACGAATAATGGCAACTGGATCTATTTTTGAGGCTTTCTTAGAAGGGAAATATCCAGCAAATAACGTGGTGAGGAATCCAAAGAAAATAGCCATTCCGTAGTGCTTTACATTGTAAGTAACTGGGAATGTTTCAAGTTTAATTAATTCTCTAGCTGGAAAAGGAATTTGGTCAATTCCATAGCTAATTCCAGCGCCTAAAATCACACCAATCATTGCTCCTGAAATGCCAATAATTACGCTTTGAAAAAGGAAAATGCTTACGATGTCTTTGCTTTCAAATCCGGTTGCTTTAAGAATAGCAATGTCGCGCATTTTATTCACTACAGTCATATTCATAATGTTGTAGATCCCAAAACCAGCAACAACTAACATGGTAATTGCCACAACATAGGTTAAAGTATTTCTGATGACTTCTCCCGCTAGGATTGATGCATTTGCTTCTTGCCAATCTTCAGCTTTGTAGCCAAACATCGTTTCAAATTGTTTGGTTAATTGCTGAGATTTATTGTAATCCTTTAATTTAATATTGATATCTGTGAAATAATTTGCTGGTTTACCTAAAATCTTTTGCGCTGTTTGGATCGATACATAGCATCTTGTTTCATCAATCAAGGTCATACCGAATGAAAAAGTACCCACAACTTTTAACATAAATGAGCCTCCAGCTGGGGCTGAAAGATTTACTCGGTCTCCAACATTCACATTGAGCTTCTTTGCTAGATTTTCGCCTAATAAAATTCCTTCTCTGTTGGTGAGCATTTTTTCAATGGAGCCGGTTTCCATTTTTTCGTACAATTTGTACATTTCATTTTCAGTTTCAATGTCTATACCGAGCATTGTACCTGAGAATTGAAGTGGTCCGTTGTTGAAAAATACCTGGCTACTCAGTGAAGGTGAAACCCGTGAAACTTCAGGCATTAATTTAATTTCACCTACTATTTTTTGTCCATTGCGAATTTTAGTTTGTTCCAATTTCGGTCGCTGGTGGTGGACTTTAATCCATGTTTTACTGGTGTCGTAAACAGATGATGCGAGCGCAGGTCTTTCGATTTTTACAGGATTGTAGATGTGTACATGTGGAGAGCCATCTAAAGCTAAATCCATCAAGTAATCATTTACTCCCGACATGAACGAAATCATCACGATAAACATCGATATACCAAAGGTTACCCCTAACATGGCAACTAGTGTTTGGCGTTTTTTTGCAATGAGATGAACCCAGGCAATCCGCAAAGAGAGAGAAAATGCCTTCATTATTTTATAAGTTCGTCGGTTTCAAGAATGCCTTTTCGAATTTCCACGAAAGAAAGATCCGACACGCCAGTTTCAACTTTAACTTTCAATTCTTTTCCATCACGCTTAATTGCAACAGAATCACCTACCAACAAGCTTTTTCGAGGAATTGTAAGGATGTTTTTTGCTTCCTTAATGAGAATATTCGCTTCAATGTTTAATCCGTATAAATCTACCGGTGGAATTTCGTCGAACATAGCATCAACTCTGAAAGATTGCTCTGCTTTGTTGAGTTTAGGATAAATTTTCTGCACTTTGGCAAGAAGCGTTTTCCCCGGAAGGGCATCTAATTGAATGTAAACTTTTTGCCCCACTTTTACCAAAGCCAGATCAGCTTCATCGATGCTCAAACGTGCAACAGGTTTGCTGCCTGATCCAACGAGCGCAATAGCTTCATTTTGATGGATGAAATCTCCAACTTGCTTGTAAACCTCGAATACTCTACCATTTATAGCGCTTCGCAAAGATCCATCACCAAAGTTGTTTACTGCTTGATTGAATCTATTTCGTGCATTACCAAGCTCAACTTGCAAGGTTTTCATTTGACTTTCATATTGTTCAAAAGCAACGCGAGCTTCTCTTTGTGAAGATTCGGCCTGTAAAGCAATTCGATCATATTCAGCTTGAGATACGGCTCCGGTTTTCACCAAACCGCTGTATCTATTTAGATTGATACTATCATTTGATGCCTTCGATTTTGCATTTTGGAAGCGTTGCTGCAGTTGCATTAACAGCGGACTATTTTTCCCTGCATTTTCTTCCGCAATTTTTAAGGCGAGCGTTGTTGCTTCAGTTTCACTTCTTCGATTTGGTCCAGCAATCAGAAACAAAATATCGTTTGTTTGAATCGTGTCGCCTTCTTTCACCAAAGCCTGTTCAAGGAATCCAGTAACATTCGAAAATACCTTGTATTCATTTTCTGGATAGATGTTTCCCGAAGCATAAACTACTTCTGCAAGATCTCTTTTAATAGGCTTAATTTCGTCTGATTGCTTACCGCAGGAAGCGGCAGTGAATAGGATAGAAATAGCGAGTAGGAGGAATGGAAATCGATTCATTTCAATTTATTTACAGCGCAAAAGTGCCTCCGTTTCTAACTTATAACAAACCTCACGCAACGAAGCCGAATTTGCTGCAACGAACAGTTATAGCTTTTGAGCATTGAGAAAGATCATTGATTTTCATTTACCCAACAAGATGATCAGGTTTGATTATTTTTGGAGCGATGGAAAAATCCGACCGAAAGTCAGAAATTCTAAGTGTAGCTGCCCGATTGTTCCGCGAACGCGGTTACAGTGCTGTTTCAATGCGCGATATAGCTCAGGAAATGGATATGAAAGCTGCAAGTTTGTACAACCACATCACATCAAAACAACAAATACTTGTTTCGATTGTAGTGCAAATTGCAGAGGAGTTTACTGTTGGGATGGAGCGAATTTCAAGTTCTGGGGATTCAGCCATTCATCAATTAGAACAATTAATCGACCTGCACATTGAGCTTACCTTGCACGATCCATCAGTGATTGCGTGCTTGAACAATGATTGGATGCATCTTACGGATTCAGACTTAAAGTATTTTCTCAAGATGCGCGATAAGTACGAGGAAGGCTTTAAAGCGATCTTAAAACGCGGCATGACCAATGGTGAAATTGCTAACGTGAATCTAGAAGTGATCATGTTTTCGCTCCTGTCTACCCTGCGGACTTTTTACTTATGGTATGGAAGAAAGAAGTTGCTTTCGGGTGATGAGTTGAAGGTTCAGATGAAACGTGTACTGCTCAACGGTATCATAACATCTGCCTAGCACAGAATTTTTTGATAGATGCTTTAATTTTCAGATTATTGTTTAAATTTGCTCTACAAACTAACATTTGTTAGTTTGAGTTGTTGTAATCACATATGGCCAAGTTTTTCTCTTTAACTGTTGCTGATATCTATAAGGAAACAGCAGATTGTGCGGTGGTAACATTCGATGTTCCAGCCGACATTCAGCCTGATTTTCAATTTAAGCAAGGGCAGTATCTTACGTTACGGACGCATATCGGCAACCAAGAGGTGAGGCGTTCTTATTCTTTGTGCAGCAGTCCACTTGAACACAAGTGGCAAGTGGCGGTTAAAAAGATTGATGGCGGTTTGTTTTCAACCTTTGTGAACGACATACTCCAAAAAGGCGATACTTTAGAAGTGATGCCTCCTGATGGCCGCTTCTTTAAAGAGTGTGCACCACAAACTGCAAAAAATTATATTGCATTTGCTGCGGGAAGTGGCATTACACCGATTCTTTCGATTATTAAAACCCATTTAGGAACTGAGCCGAACAGCACATTCAAGTTGTTCTATTTGAACCGAAATGTGAAATCGATTGTTTTCAAGGAGGAAATTGAACTTTTGAAAAATAAATACTTCAATCGATTCGAAATATTCCATTTTCTCACCAAGGAACACCGCGATATGCCATTGTTCAATGGGCGTTTCACGGAGGATAAACTAAAAACAATTACCAGTAAAATTTTCGATCCAAAGGAAATTGATGATTGTTTTATTTGTGGGCCAGAATCTATGATTTTTCTGATCCGTGATGCTATGGTTGAGGCCGGAATGCCTAAAGAGAACGTTCATTTTGAATTGTTCACCACTGGAAATTCTGCAGCCCAACAGCAGCATGCAAATAAGGTTTTAGAGAAAAAGGTTGAAGGAACAGAGGTTACCATTATTGATGGTGGCAAGGAATTCCATTTCACCATGTCGGATGAATTTGACAATATTCTTGATGGTGCGCTCTCTGCCGGAGCAGATCTTCCATTCGCTTGTAAAGGAGGCGTTTGTAGTACTTGTCGTTGTAAAGTAATTGAAGGAGAAGCTGAAATGAAAATTAATTATGCGCTGGATGAATCAGAATTAGCGCGGAATTTCATTTTAAGCTGTCAAGCTGTACCGATGAGCAAAAAACTTGTAGTTGACTTTGATGTTTAATTGAAAAATAACACACTTTAAAAACTGATATATGTCGGAACTCGAAATCAAATCGCTTGAAGAAAGATTCAACCAGCGCATTGCCAACGATGAGAAGATTGAACCGAAGGACTGGATGCCGGAGAAATACCGGAAGACACATATCCGTCAGATTTCACAGCACGCACATTCCGAAATTGTAGGAATGCTGCCTGAAGGAAATTGGATTACCCGTTGTCCGACTTTACGTCGAAAAGTAGCTTTATTGGCGAAGGTTCAAGACGAAGGTGGACATGGACTTTATCTTTATTCAGCCGCTGAAACTCTTGGTATTTCTCGTGAAGAAATGTTCGATCAATTGCATACAGGTGAGGCGAAATATTCAAGCATTTTCAATTATCCAACGTTAACTTGGGCTGATATCGGAACGATCGGTTGGTTGGTTGATGGTGCCGCAATTATGAATCAGGTTGCACTTATCAATACTTCTTACGGACCTTATGGTCGTGCTATGATTCGCATCTGTAAGGAGGAAAGTTTCCATCAGCGTCAAGGATATGAAATTATCATGACATTGATGAATGGAACCGATGAGCAAAAAGCTATGGCTCAAGATTCCCTCAATCGTTTTTGGTGGCCTGCATTGATGATGTTTGGTCCGCGTGACGCCGATTCTCCAAATTCCGAGCAATCGATGTTATGGAAGTTAAAGCGTAAAACAAACGACGAACTTCGTCAGGCTTTTGTTGACCAAACCGTGCCACAAGCTGAATTGATTGGTTTAACAATTCCTGATCCTCAGTTAAAGTGGAATGAAGAACGTAAACATTACGATTTCGGTGATTTAGATTGGGAGGAATTTTGGCAAGTAGTTCACGGTCATGGTCCATGCAACAAGCAACGTATAGATGCTCGTAAAAAGGCGTGGAACGAAGGTGCTTGGGTGCGTGATGCGGCAATGGCATACGCCGAGAAATCATCTAAACGCGAATTTAAACAAGCAGTTTAATAAAATACAATCGACCTCTTTTTCAATAGAATTAGAGGTCGATTTCAACTAAATCAAACATCATGAAAAACTGGCCTCTCTGGGAAGTATTCATCAGAAGTAAAAACGGATTAGAGCACCGTCATGCGGGAAGTTTGCATGCATCGGATGCGAAAATGGCACTCGAAAATGCACGCGATGTTTACACCCGTCGCATGGAAGGTGTAAGTATTTGGGTAGTTCCTTCTGCACAAATAACAGCTTCAAATCCAGAGCACAATGGCGAAATGTTCGAACCTGCAGCCGACAAAGCATACAGACATCCTACATTTTACATTTTGCCAGATGAATTAAAGCATATGTAATTATTGAATTTCTGTGCTTAATTTTTTTAAAGACTTTCATTTATGAGTAATCACCTCGTACAATACATCTGCGGAATTGCCGACAATAGCCTAATCCTTGGTCAGCGCCTTGGAGAACTCTGTGGTCATGGCCCAAGCCTAGAAACAGATATTGCACTGACTAATATTAGTTTGGATTTATTCGGGCAGGTACGCAGCTATTTTCAATATGCAGCCGAACTCCAAGGCGAGCAATCAACAGAGGATACTTTTGCATTTTTGAGAAAAGAGCAAGAATATCGCAATGTATTGTTGGTTGAGCAGCCCAACACCGATTTCGCTTATGTAATTGGGAGACAATTTTTGTTTGATGTGTATCATCAGCTTTTTTTGGAGCAATTACAATCTAGTTCCGATCAAACGCTTGCTGCCATTGCAAAGAAATCATTGAAGGAAGTAACTTACCATGTTCGTTTTTCTTCAGATTGGGTCATCCGACTTGGGGATGGAACAGAGGATAGTCACAATAGAATTTCTAGTGCCATTGCAGATCTTTGGATTTTTACCGAAGAGTTATTTTCAGCAACAGAAGTTGAAAATGAAATGTCGAAAAACTCTATAGGTGTTGATGTTTCAGCACTTCGTGATACTTATTTTCAACGTGTGAAAGACGTTTTGAATGAGGCAACTATTGCAATTCCTGATGTGAAGTATTTCCAAAAAGGCGGGAAGCAAGGAAATCATACGGAACACATGGGCTAT
>CANHIS010000145.1 GCA_947460255.1 Bacteroidota bacterium | reverse complement strand
TACTAGGACTGTGTTCGGAATGTTTGATGCACGCTTTCTTAATTCGTTAACCTCGTCTATGTAATTATTGTTTCTTAAATCTGGTAAGTAATCTGTTGGTTGCCAACAATCTTCAGGCGAAAGCATGTCGTTGGCAATTATTTCAGTAACAGAATCTGCAATGGTATCTAATACCTCAAGTTGATGATTATTTGATGTTAAATTCTTCATTCTGACTATATTGAGGAAAGTGAACAGATTTATTGCAGCTGATTTTTTCTCAATTTAATCACCTAGCATTTGTTTGGAATTAGAAACAACAACAACATGTGTAGAATGTTTTAAAGCCGCCTTGATTTGAAATTCCTTCATAATCAAAGTAATTTTCTAGGTGCATCATAAACCTGCCACTAACTGCCTAATAACTGAAATCCACAACCCTCAAACATGGGCACTAATGCTTACAAAACGAACTTCAATACGCATCGCAATTTTTAGCGAGCAGTGGTTATAAGCCTCATTCATAGTGCAGATAAATATGGTTCCAGAACAAATGCTCTACAAAATTATAGCCCACGCAGAGAAGCCGCTCGCCTCAACATGCTGGAAATAGACCTTAAGCTAGGGCGCTTAAGAAGAAGCGAAGACACCTATGGTGGTTTCGCTACCGTAATGCGTGCATTGTCGCTCAACAATGTACTCAGCCAGGTAACTGAAACCAACCAACGCATAGCTGAAATAACAGCCCATCGAGGTACTTTGGGGTTAATTACGCAGAGGCGGTAAGAAAGGACTTACCGCGTTTTTTATGGGGGAGGAATTAATGTTTCGCTGGTAGGCTTAGGTTAGGAAATGTTAAACTTAAAAATATCAAACGTATTGCAACTTCCAATATATTTAATGATTATGAGGCCTCAGATCCCGTATAATTCAAAACCAATGTTACTGACTAATCTTTTCAATAAAGAAATACTACTAATCTTCCACCATGTTGTCCATAGCAGCTTTTTTCAAACTGTCATACAATAATTGTGTCAATTCAGACTTCAAAAAATCATCATTAAGAATTTTAATAAACAGCTCTTTTGATGTTCTTGTCTGCAAATCAATCTTTGATTGGTCGCCATTAAATTGAATTCTTCGCTTCAATTTTGGATGCGATTGAATAAATAATTTAATTTCATCAAAAGGAATATTTAATACAGGCGAATTATGCTTGATACTCATTAATTTTTTAGCATATTTAAGCTCAGTGGTTAATTCTCTTAATTGCTCAATATCTTCCAATAAATTTGCGCCTGCAATGGTCAATAAGTTTGCTTCTGCTTTATTGCGAATAATTTGGTCGTATCCAAAACTATTTTGAAATGTTTTTAAACTCAACACAATCAAAGCATCATTAACCAACATAAACTCAAAAGTATCATTTATCTTGATAACGTTTTCTGTAAAACGTTCTAATCTTGTATTGGAAGGAACTAGACCATAATATGAACCTTGCCGCATTAAACTGATAGGATAATGCTTTTTATAAAGTACTACTTTGTTCGCTTCATTTCCAATGCAAATAATAAAAGCCTTAATCTTTGTTAAATCATCATCATTAAATGAGAAATTTTCAAATAGTTGCTCTCCGTCTTGCTGTAAAGAAAAAATTTCGGCTTCGTTAATGTCAAAAAGCGGCTTTAAAAGAGTTGGTTTTTCTTCTAAATTATAATGATAGGCAGAATTTCCACTATCGTCCGCATCCGTTATTGAACAAAAGTTCAATTCAGCATTATTGGCAATTCGTTGTTCTATGTAGCCAATAAACTGCTGTATCAAATCAATCGCAACCTGCGGAGATATGTCCGCAAAGCGTATTACGTTTTCTCCATTTTCGTCTAAAACGAAAAATACTTTTATTCCAATCGGGTTAGAATTGGAAAAAAGAAATGCAATGTTCTGATTAAGTTCTTCTCTAGTCATTATTTTAATTTTGCGTAGTAAATATTATCGCTGATGTGCTTGCAATAAAGCCAGTTGTCTGTTTTTACTTTCCCTCTAACAATTACGATTATTCCTTCTTGTTTAAGGGTATTTATCTTGTAAACTTGAAAACCTAAAATTGCCAACGTTGGGTTGGTGTAAAAAATATTTGTTTTCAAATAAATCCAACCGATTAAGAAAAGTACACAAAAAAACATAAGTAAATTTCGATTTTCATCAAGATTGAAATCTAAATCAAAAGAAACCAAAGGAATTATGTATGTAGCAAGAAAAGTAATTGTTTCATAATTGCAGTTTTCGATTTTTGTTACCTGAACTGGAAGATTGGTTGCACCTTCAATGATTTGATGATTGAAACGCAAATAAAAGATTACTGCCAATGCCATAAAGAAAACACTTAAAACTACAACAATGTGTTCTGTAAATAACAATTTAAAACCAATGAAACCACAGGCCCCACCAAAGCAGCATGGCACTTTGTTGATAAACAACAAAAGAAAAAGTAAGAATATTGATATAATATACAACTCAAATTTTTGCCACATTTCTTCTTATGCTATTTAATTAAGAGTTTGTTCATTTCAATTTTGACTTAGGCTTACTTTTAACAACGGTTTTCAGCTAACCGAAGGTCCGATTTCTAAGCATAAG
Source organism: Bacteroidota bacterium (assembly GCA_947460255.1). Taxonomy (GTDB): domain Bacteria; phylum Bacteroidota; class Bacteroidia; order M30B66; family M30B66; genus CAMCXT01. The sequence goes on along the minus strand of CANHIS010000145.1, from coordinate 5,245 downwards.
ACTGTCTACCACCATTAAACTTGAACCAAAGCTCAATGGTTCATTATACCGCTGAACCGCCAATTTCTTGTAAGTAACTAAAATATGCAATAGCTATTCTCACTGTCCTTTATCACTTACGTTTTTGAATATTTCAATTATTTTATTTGGTGAGTCGCTGTCACTATCATTGTTTAAGTAACCTGTTTGTTGATTAGAAAATATTGTATGTGTAGCCTCTAACAAAACAGCACTTTTTGTCTGCATGTCATTACCTGCGGCCTTAGTAAAAGTCTCAAATGTATTTAAAGCATTTTGTCTATGCTTATTTAAAATGGAATTGTGTTTGTGCGCTTTATAGTTTCTTGTACATATTGAAAGTCCGTAAAACAAAACTGATAACAATACAATTTTTGTTACAGTAAATTGAATAAGAGAAATAGTTGATGTGTCGTAAGGTGGAATAAACAAAAGTGTGATACCGGCAACCCCAATTCCTATTAAAACAAAAACTGTTCGGTTAAGCCAGAAGTCTGATAACTTCTTATGTTCTTCCGATTCCTCTTTAAAGATTAAATAGTGCTGTGCAACTCCAACTTCTACAGCAGCTTGTCTTGCTTTATCTAAAACGTCTTGAATTTCTGATAATAAATTTTCTGATTCAATTTTTGCTCTCTCTTTCTCTTTTACAAGTTCTAATAGTGTGTCAGTGAGTTTTGCTTTTTCAACAGACAAGTCGTTAGATTTTAACAGACCTGCAGTAAGAATGGGAATAGCTGTTGAATAGTAAATATCAAATTGTTGTTCTATTTGATTAACTAAACTGTCTCTAACACTTGCTGGGTTTGAAGTATTGGGGTCAAAAATTTTAATTTGATCGAAAACACTAATTGCGTGGTCAAGTTGTCCGTCGAAACCAACGATTAGATTGTATGGTACTTCAAAAAGATCAACAGCATTAACCTTTTTGAAAAGATCAATTATTTTAACAAATATAGCTTCACCTTTTTTAAAACTTAATTGGTTACCCAATTCAACTTCACGAGTTAAGTTTATTAAGTCAATAGTCAAGAACTGTTGAAGTTTTGCTTTGACAGTTTCTGTTAATTGTTTATGTTCGTCTATTGTTGCCATATTCTTCTTTTTTCTGTGTTAATTATTGTTATGTGTTTTCTAATAAGAATAACAGGCCGCAGCTTTGCTCAGAGGGTGCTTCTGAGCACTAACGTATCAAACAGAACTCAAATTTACGAGCAACTTGATGACTCTTAGAACCACGAAACCACGCATTGTGCAAAGTCGATGTTAGCGGTAGTTTTAACACCAACCATAATTTTCGCATAACTTTTCTATTAGGTCATTCAAGTCGAAAAGGTTTAATGCTAAGATTTGAAAGCCATAATTCATTAAAAAACTAGATATGCTTTCAATTGATTGTTCAAAAAACTTGGCTAGAAGGTCTGCAACACCATCGAATTGAGTATTAATTGCTGAAATTCCAATTCCAATAGCCGCTGCGAATCCATATAATAGAACCCTTAAAATTGTTTTGCAAGCCAAACATCTTAAGTATTCATTAATGCCACTTCGAGTTTGCCGTAAGAAATTTCTCATCAAAGTGCTAATTGATCGCCCCATTTGCCTCAATTGAGAAAAATCCATTCGATTTAGAATAGATAATCGGAGCCTTTGCAAGGCTTCAATAGTATTGTCTCTTAACTCAAATAAATCATTCATTTCAGCCCGAGCAAAAAATCTATTTAAAATGTCTCGTGTTTCTTGAATTTCTGAATTTGAAAGTTCATTCATAATTATTAGATTTCAAATGTTAGTTTGGACAGAATATTTTCATAAAATCACCGCTAACTACTCGCTAGCCGCTCCCCCACCCCAAACATAGGCACTAACCCCTACAAAAGCAAAATTCCCTAAAACTTTTCCGATCCCATCCCCTAACTCAGTAACCAAACAACCAGTACCACCTAACCAAAAATTGTAAGATCTACAAGAACACAAACAGCTGCAAAGAAGACATAATATCCATATATTCAATACAATATTAACCCTTCAAATAAAAACCGTATCAGGTTTCGGAATTCCGAAAAGTGGTACAGGTTAAAAAGCGTATCACTTTTTTCTTTTCTGAAAAGTGGTGCAGATTGAAAACCGTATCAGGTTTCTAAATTTAGAAATGTGGTGCAGTTTTCGAAAAAAATAAAAAGTGTATCAGGTTTCTAAATTTAGAAATGTGGTACAGGTCAAAAACCGTATCAGGTTTCTAAAAATAGAAATGTGGTACAGATTGAGAAAAATGGCACATTAACTAACGCATATACAGCACACTGCAAGAAAACATAAACACCGAAGAGTACCAGCAAGAGCTCAATGCTGAAATGGGAACAGAACAAATTCTCTACAACACCCTCCCTGATGGCCCACGCAGAGAAGCAGCTCGCCTCAACATGCTGGAAATAGACCTTAAGCTAGGGCGCTTAACAATGTACTCAACCAAGTAAATGAAACGAACCAACTCGTAGCTGAAGTCACAGCCCATCGAGCTACTTTGGCTTAGTAAACAAAAAGGCGGTAAGGATGAACTTACCGCCTTTTTTATGAGCTATATATTGAGTTATAAATTTTGGATTTTATAGGCCATGAACTATCATCGGGAACTTTAAACCGAAGATTGTTTAACAACTTTGTGAATGTTGGATTGGACAATATAATTTCTCAATCTATTAACAATAGGATATTTGTCAAAATTGAAATGAAAAACTGCAGGCACTTACAATCAAAATAAAAAATTGTTAATGAGCCTTAAATTAATGTTTAGCTTTATTAATAATGCCTCCTACTCCATTCTCCAATCAAATGACAGTTTTTGAATGCACCTAAAATTTTCATCATTCGCATCAGTAGTATAAATAATGACTTGTGTCTTATTCGATTTCAGATAAATTTTAGCATCACACATTTTGTCTTCGTCGTATCCGGGAAACCACATAAAGCTTTCGAAAGGTTGATACCAAAAGGCACTTGAAGTCATGGATGGCTCTCCTAATGTGTAAACAACAACATGTCTCCAATTCCCACCCTCTTTAGAAAGCAATACAAATTCATCATTACCATCAAGATTAATATCAGCTGTTGCAAAAGCATAGCATTCTCCAGTTGCCTTTAATTTAGGGTAGCCTTTATCTGAAAATGCGATTTCGGTAAAACACTCATAAGGAGGTTCACCCTCTTCTTTACATTTCTTATTTACGCTTATTTTAACGTCCTGTTTGTTCAATCTTATTGTCTTATTGCTCTTCAAATCAGCAGTGGAGAAAACCAGAGTTTCATTTTTTAATGACTGACAAAATGTTGCATTAACAAAGTAAGTCAAAATCAAAAGGATTAATAGCTGTTTCATTTTCTTTAGTTACAGTGAAATTAAAGTCGTAAATCTAATAAAGTCTATTAAGAATTAATGAATAAAATTATAGCTCAATCTAAATACTATATATAATATGCAGTTAACTTTTTATAACTAACAAATAAATTGACGGCTAATATTCTTCGCTCACAATCAGCATATCCTCTGGAGCCACTAATGCTAACAATAACTCTTAATAAGTAGCTTGTAAGAACTGGCAGTGAAGTTAAAAAAAGCACTACAGATTTCTTAATTTAGAATTTGGTACACATTGAAAACTGCATCTGATTAACAAATTTGTAAATGAATTTCAGATTGCAGTTTGATAATGACCTGATAGATGCACAAAATGCCAAAATCAAAATAACTAAGGATTAACCTACTAACGCTTTTGTTTATCATACGATAAATCAAAAACATCTTTAGCTTGCTTCCAATTCTTGTTTAGTATGGGTCGGTTTACGCTTGTGCCTCCGTTGGATGGTTCGCCAGAAAAATGACAAAATCTCTCAGGATAATTTGGGTCACCGAACTCATTCCATTTTCTGTATGCTTCATAGCTTAAAGGCCTTTCAATGTTAAAAGTGATTTTAATGCCCGTACGAATACAATAACCATATTGATTACCATTCGAAGAAAGAGTAGTTTTATCTTTTGGAGCATTTTCAACTTCCTTTCTTGTTGGTCTTACTTTAGGAACAGAACTTAAATCCAATTCGGATGGAAAGTCTACAAGTTTTTTAATAATCCTTTTTTGATTGGAGTTGCCCCAAACTTGGTAAAAACTATTTGTGATATCATGCAATACGTCTGATTTAATATAATTTTTGCCAAGTAAAGCACTAAGAAGCTTTTTCTCATAAACAGGTCGTTTAACAAAGACAACTTCATTTTCTTCAGCTATTTGCTTGCAGGTATGCCATGCTTCTTGATCAGCAGAAGTCTTAAATTTATTCAAAATATTCAATTCAGAATAAACACCGAATTCAATGTTATTTTTAAAGGAATAATCATAAAGATTTATAGAGGTTATTACTCCTTTCTTTTCATTACCATAATATTTTGCATGAAGATTTGGAACATAAACAACGGTAATATTTAAAAACTTTTTAAAATAATCAAAGTCATCTTTACTTAAGCTCTTACTTATTTCCATTTCATTTTTACCAAACACGATTAACAGGTGAACTTTAGGATTAACGGAATGCTTGTCGAATAACTCTTTAAAGTAACCGTCCAACTTTATGAATGGAGATACAATTAAAAGTGTATGTTCCGCTTCCCAGATAATATCATAAATAACCTTCTCTAGATCCTGTCCTGTAATAAATTTTGCCATGGCAGTTTGCTATTTATTTGTCAACATTTATTTATTAATTAATGCAAATTGTTGTCAGATATTTAGAATTTAAAATCAGCTTCAAATATAAGTTTAGAGTTTCAATATTTAAAGTGATTTTCAACATCTTGGTCATCAAATTCCTCTAGTTCATAGATCAGTTGCAAATCCCTTATTTTACTTTGGCAACAATCGTTAAAACAGGCCGGCCTAATTTCATTTGATCTTGCATTAAGGGAAGATATGCTGCTTTTGCATGTTCAAAATCGTAATCACATAACAATAAGATTACAGGACCTTTGTTTTGCCATATAGTTGAGTATTCTCCAACTTGCCCAATGGCTCTTTGAATTCCACCAGCACTTGAGTCCTTTTTTAGCTCAATCAATATTGAGTCATTTATAACAATGTCAGCTCTACCCTTTCTTCCAGAAAATTTTTGAAGAGGATATTCCGATTCAATTGATGCCTCAGGTAGAATCTTTTTTAAGTGTCTTAGCAATCTATCT
>CANHIS010000144.1 GCA_947460255.1 Bacteroidota bacterium | reverse complement strand
GCAAAGGTTATGTTTATTAGTAGTGCTAAAAGATAGACTATGAATTTCCTAGACCCTTAAGCAATGTAGGATACTTATCAATTCATTCCAATTGAAGGTTTTTATTTTATGATTTATATGGATATTTTCCGATCATTTGCTTTTTCAGAGAGTGAAACTTGCCCAACTAATGGTGTTTCTGAACAGTATCTTTGTCTATTGTATGATTTGCAATCATTGAGAATCTCGAAGGGATAGATCTTCCTAATGACATCTTAAAAGACAGAAAACTTGATATTTCTTATTTATAAACACCGCAAATTTCTGTATCGATGAAACAACGAGAAAATTCAGCATTAAAGGATATCCTCTTATTTAATGCATTTATGTATGTGGGACTTATTCCGGTGGAACTATATGTTGTTGATGAAAATAAAGTTCCAAACATAGATGCCCTGAATGAAAATGGATGGCAAGAATTCCTAGTTAAATGGGAAAGACATTTCCATAAAATTCGCTTTATTAATCCTCATAACCAGTTTGATTACGCATATTTTGGTGATTACTTCTTTTGGAATGACGAATTATATGTTATAACCGATAATCCCAATTACTGGCTTTTGAATCGCAAGACGGAGCTTACCAATTCACCTTATGAATCACTTATACGCGAAAAAAAGTATGTGATTAAAGGAGTTTTCGCCGGATTCTATATTGGTCGAGAGGATGCTTTTCAAAACAGTATTTTCTACGGCGATATTCTGAAAATGGAGATCGACAGCTACTCAAAATGTTTAAGCTGTAAATTTTACAATGGGCCAGTTGAGAAGGAAAGAGATGATTTGACTGCAAGGGGTTTGTTAAACACCATTTTTGGTCCGATTTCTTTGCATTCAGGTTGGCATTCTTGCAAAAAATCAACGGAGAAATTTACGGTAATGGATCAATGGTTCGGTGTAATCCCCAGTCTTTGTTCTGCTAAGAAAATTGAGGTTGTAGCCCATGTTTACTATGATGTTGTTTATAAGAAAGCTAAGAAATTTAACTTGAATATCACTAGTAAGGCAGAACTTACCGATTACGGGCCTTCCTGCCAATTTTGGGAAGCATTTGTACCACGAGAACAGTTAATTGATCTTACTGGCAGAAGCGATTTTGCTCAATCGCGCATCGAAATCTGGGAGCACGCAGTTAAAGCTTTTCGAGGTAGTAAAAATAATCAGGGTATTATATACGACACCAATCTAGAAACCCTAATTCGGATTGCTTTGTTTTTGCTGTTTTTATGTTATTTACTATCCAAAATAATCGGATAAAATAGTTATTGTCTAAGGAAGTGTGTATAGGTTTCCTTTCTAAGTGGTGTAAAGTTGGTTAATTTTTATTCTCTCCAATTGAAGTTTTTTATGTCACGATTTAATTTAGGTATTTTCCGATCATAAGCTTTTCTTGAGAGTGCAAATCCCCCAAGTAGAAGTATTATTGCATCAAGGGTTTGGTGGCGCGAAAAGCATTTTAAGTATTAAGATTTTATTAAAAATCCACTTCCAAGAGTTGTCCATTTTTCTTTAGCCAGTTCTTTGCTTTTTCGAAGTTCGGTACTTGAATGGAAAGAATGTTCCAAAATCTTGCCGTGTGGTTGTTTTCTATCAAGTGAACCAATTCGTGAGCTACCAAATATTCCAACACATACATTGGTGCTTTAATTATTCGCCAGTTGAAAATGATATTATTGGCTGGAGTACAGGACCCCCACCTGTATTTCATTTCAGACGTTTTGAACTGATTGTATTGCACGCCTAAACTCTTAGCATATTTAGTGGCTAAAGGTTCAATCTTTATCAATGCCTGTTTCAAATACCATTTCTTGAAAAGTTCGTTGGCACAGGGCTGATTAATTTTTGAAATTTTGAAGCGTTGGTCAAATGCTATTCCTTCAAAATTTTCATCCAATACGAGAAGCTGATAGTTTTTTCCTAAGTACATCAAAGTTTCTCCACTTACAAATTCTTTGCTTTCTGCAACCAATGGGTATTTCTGCGAGTGGTTCAGTTTCTCCTTTATCCATTGCCTTTTTGATTGAACGATTTTATCAATCTTGTCGGCTGTGAGGTAATGCGGAGCGCGGACAACAATACTCCTGTCCCGTTCAACTGATATGTTGAGGGTTTTGCGGTTGGAATATTTTATCTGATACTCAATGACCATTATTAGTTTACTATTTTGAAATGATTGGTCTTTGCATGTTCCATTATTCTCGAAATGATTTCATTTCGCTTGATAATGATGTTTGGTAAGTCTTTGAACTCAGGAGATAAAAGCATCTTCTGCAATTCTGCTTTTAATTTCAACTGTGCAGGAGAGCTGTCCCAAAAGCCTGTCAGTTTTATTTCGGTAGAAACCAGGTTGAAAATATGCTGGGTTAGGTTTACGTTTCTTGCAATTTCATCTTCTGATAAATCACGATTGTCAAACAACTCGGCTTTGAAAATGCGGAAAAATGGCATCTGCTTTTTGCGGTCTAAACCATAGGTTTCTTCTTTTTCTCGGTTCTTGATTTTCTCCCGTAGTTTTTCTAACTCTTCATAAATCAGTTTCCAATTGCCTTTGAAGTTTTTCAGAATTTCTTCCAAGGCTTGGGCAAAGGATGCAAACAGTTCCGGATCTTCGTCAATGTTCAAATCAATAAAGTGACGAATAGCATGTTCTACTTCAGCCGCCTTGGTCTTTTCCCGCTTTTTAGTGGCAACTACTTTATTAAAAAAGTCGTCTGCAATGATGGAGATAGGGGCAACTTGTTGCTCAATGCCTTTGGATATTAAATACTCGTCTGCTATGGCTCTCAACTTTGACGGAATACCTTTCATACTGAACCTGCCATCACGGAAATGTTTATTTGCCAAGGCATTGATTTCTGTATAGGCTTTCCAGTCATTGAAAAACTCTAGGGCTTCTTTGCGTGGCAAAACGGTGTTGAAACAGCTTGTCAGCTTATTGTATAGCTTGATGTATTCAAAGCGGATATCTTCGTCATAAAACAAGTCAAAGAAGGCATCCGAATCCGAAAGGTCTTCCAGGCTATATACTTTCAAGAAGTTCCAAATGTCTTTGTGGGCTTTTATCAAATCGTTCAGTTCTGCATCATCATCCGAGATGCAATCCACAATTTCCTGCAATTCTTTCTCGGCATATACATCCAGTGCCCGTTTGAGATGATGACCCACTCCTACATAGTCCACCACAAAGCCTTTGTCTTTGCCTTCGGGACCGACACGGTTTACCCTTGCTATGGTTTGCAAAAGGTTGTGTGCAACGACGACCTTGTCCAGATACATTACTTGCTCTATGGGTGCATCGAAACCTGTTAGGAGCATATTGTTTACGATAACAATCCCTACATTTCCGTTAAGCGATTTGTCTTCTTCATCTATTTTATCAAAAGGTAATTTGAACCGTTTGATGCTTTTTTTGTGATAGTCTCCATTGGTGTAGGCTTTTATTTCCAGTTCGTCATTGTGTCTGCCCGATATAACTACTGCTGTTTCTAAGGTTCTTAAGATGTCCAATTTAATCAGCATTGGATTGTCTTTCTCCAATTCAGCAATTTTCTCTTGTAGCGCAGCACCAATAGCAGCGTTGTAACGAACGGCTGCAATCCTTGAATTGGCTACAATTTGAGCTTTAAAACCGCCCGAAAAAATGTGTTCAACGTAGTGGTTTACCATACTTTTGGCTTTGTCCATAATGGTATTCATACTGTCCAGATAGGCATCACGGGAGCCAAAGCCCAATATCTGCAAGCGTTCAGTAAGCTTATAGTCACTGAATACATCCGCAAACTTATCGTCCATCCCTTTTTTGTCCTCTACTTCGGCATTGTGGGTAAAGCCTTCGTACACGATTTCCAGCGTAACGCCATCATCTATTGCCTGACGCATTGTGTACTTGTCTATGTAGTCTTTGTACTTTTTCTCGGTTTTGGTGGTGGGTGTTCCTGTAAATCCGATTGAGGTAGCGTTTGGCATTGCCCTATCCAGGTTGGCTGCCAGGAGCGAATACTGAGACCGGTGGGCTTCATCAGTCATCACCAAAATGTTGTGGCTCTTGTTCAGTTCGGGGAAGATTTCCAAGCCTGTCAAATCTCCGTTTTCCTGAAACTTGTGAATCATTGCCATCACCAAATCAGAATTGTCGTTGCTCAACAGCTCTTTCAAACTTTGCCCGTTGGGCGGATTTTTTGGATTGATGAAATTGGCTGATTTTATATTGAAACCAATGCTTTGCCCGGTTTCTGAAAGCTGTTCTTCCAACTGCGTTCTGTCGGTTACAAAAATGATCTTCCACGACATCAGTTCGGTGCGGAGTTTCATTTCCCTCACCATGAACATCATAGTAAGCGACTTGCCCGAACCTTGGGTGTGCCAAATGATTCCTCCCCTTTCCAGAGGGTTTTTGCCTTCTATCAGGCGTTGGGTGGCAATTTTTACGGCACGGAACTGTTGGTAACGGCCTACGATTTTGATTTTCTGCCCTTTATCATTGGTGGCAAACACGGTGAAAACTCGAATGATATCAAGCAAATTCCTGCGGTCGAGCATACCTGCCACCAATCGCTGTTGGTCGTTAGGTGAAGATTGCCCGTGTGCCAAATCGTTGAGTGTTTTGGGGTAGGGGTCTGTCCAGCGGTAAAAGTGTTTTTCTATGCGGGTGGTGATAGAGCCAAACTTCGCTTCGGTGCGGCAGGTGGTTACCAATATCTGATTGTAGTAAAACAGTTCTTTGTTGCCTTCGCCTGTGTCGCCACGCTGCTCGGAGTAGCGCATCAGTTGGTCTATCGCTTCCGGAATGGGTTCTTTAACTTTGGACGATTTGGCTTCCACCACCACCACGGGTAAACCGTTGATGAACAGCACTAAATCGGGAATGATGTGGTGGTCGGTGCCAGTAACGCTAACTTTGAACTGCGAAATGGCTACAAAGCTGTTGTTTTTTAGATTTTCGAAATCAATAAAACGTACCGTAGGGCTGGGTTCGCCCGTTTGTTCGTTTTTCGATACGGTGGCATTTTCCAACAGGTAGTGCAGTACCTGTTGGTTGTTTTCGAGTAGGCTGTTTTTTTGAAAAGTGGTGATTTTGCGTTCCAGTTCATCCACCTGACCAGGGGTTAAAAAGGGATTGATTTTTACCAAGGCTTCGCGCAGCTTTGGTTTGAGCACCACTTCCGAAAACGAAGTGCGGAAACTCTGCCCGGGCTCTTGCTGCATTTGCAGTTCCAGCACATCCCAGCCTAAACCTGCAAGTTGCTCCAAAAAGGGCTTTTCTACATGGCTATATTCGTCCAGCTTGAGAGTATCGGCTAAGTTGCCTCTGTATTTATTGTCGTTGTTTAGTATCATTATTCTATTTCCTTAACTGAATATCAATTGCGGTAGCTCCGGCTTTTATGAAGTAGCTCATTTCTACTTGACCAAAAACATTGATGTTGTCATGCCCTGTTAAGTAAGTGTTTTTCAAAATGTAGTCATTCTCTCCAAATAAGTATTGCTCCAATTTGTCAGCATGAACCAAAGTTTTACTATTGCCAGCAACTTCAATTAATTTATTTATATGAGTATTGTTCTTTATTGCATTAAATGGACATATAATCCAAAGGTAGTCTTTAGCTCTACTTATTGCAACGTTATAGATGTATTCCTTTGATAGTAATGAATTTGGGTGACCTGTATAATAGGTGTTATTGGGATTCACAACAAATAGAACAATATCACATTCATCGCCCTGAAACCCATGAACTGTATCGCAGAATACATTTAGGTTATTGGATATTCCAGAGGATGTAATAAGCTTATTCATAAGCATAGCTTGAGCCTTATACGGACTAATAATGCCCACAGTATATTTCTCATTGTTATCAATACACTTATCCAATTTTAAAATTAACTCAGATGCTATAATTCCAGCGTAGACATGGTATGGGCTGTAGAGTAATTTTTTAGGTTCCATAATTGAATTGCTCACATCGATTGGCAAATCAATGAATGAAATCTTTGACTTAAGAGGGGCGTAGAAATTACTAGGAAGTTCTTTAACAGGCCTTTCTTCAAAATCTCGACCGTGCTTTAAAAGTGATTTATATGAAATTGTACTAAACAGATTTCCTATTACTTCGACACTTCTAAATTGGATCTGCAAATTATCAATGCTATCTATTTGCCTTAAATCTTGTTCTTTGGGGTCAAAACTTTCAATTCCAAGCATTTTGTATATACTCTCGTCTCCCAGTGCCAATTCTTCCAATTTTTTATCGGTTACATCAACAACAGCAGGAATTTGCTTTGGATCACCAGCTATTATAATTTTCTCTTTAGCGATAAGGGCATTTAAAGCGAAAGCAAAATATGTGAGTCCAATCATTGACGATTCGTCAAATATTACTAAGTCCCAAATAGCTTTTTCTTGGTCAAATAATTTAAAACTTGCACCATGTTCAACAGAAATCTGATAATAAGGCAAGCGATGGATTGTTGTGATAACGACATTTCTAGAACCAAACATATCTTCATCAACTGATATTTGGTATATGTCTTCATCAATTTGCTCAAGTTCAGGATCAGTTGGGCCACCAATTCTCAAAACCCCAATTTGATTGTTCTTTTCGACTAGCCTTTTAGCTAGTACATCTCCAGCCTTATTTGTGGGGACTAGTATCAAGGCTTTAAAATTGTAATCCTGTTCAAATCTATCTACAAGTATATCTACCAACTTTGTGGTTTTACCTGTCCCTGGAGGTCCATAAATAAAATGAAGTGACGGTAAAGATTCTTCAATTTTTTCCCAAGGTGTAATTATTTCCTCGTTAGAAAAAGCATTTGCCAATCTTTGTAATAAATCAAGAACTGGGGTAAAGTTTATTGAGATATTGACTACTCTATCAAAACTAACAACTAATTTATCTTCAATTCCTTTTGGCACATAAACTAGTAAATCTTGACCTTTTTTGGAAACCCCTTCAACCAAAATATTTTCTCTTAATCTGTTAGAAAAAATTAGGGTAATACTGAAGTTCTCAAATGCTTCTATATTCAAAGGAATTAAACTATTAGCTCCTTTTAATGTGAAGTGTTTTTTTGATGGAATACCATTATTGTAGAACCGTTCAATTCGTTGGAATGAAATTGATTTTTGTGATATTGTATCTGATAATTCCTCAAATGTGAGCAAATAATTGAGGTAGTTAACAAACCAGTTGTAAGAGTATTTATCGTTAGACTTTATCTCCTCAATAATTTCATTTCTTTTTTCATCTAAGCTTCTTTCATTTAAAACCTCAAGGATTTTTTTCGTGTCGTCAGAGTCAAAATCATTTCGCCCGCTGGAGGTAAGTGCATGATAAAATGCTGATAGCATTTTATCTTTTGAGATTATTAATTCGTCAAGTAAATAGGACTCATTCGCATAACCAAGCTCATTTAATTCTGCAGACAGGTTTTCAAGTGATAGGCTTCTTTGATAGTAGATTATAGTTTGCCCATCTTCATCTTCTTGGATTTCCACATTCCTATATTCAATAATGCCAATTATTGCTTTACTTTCATCTGAGTCGATGCCAAGTTCGAATAGCAGCTTATTGCACCGAAATAGTTTGACGTTATTGTCGCGTGACCATGAAATATAAAAAGGCTCATTATGTTCGACTGGCTCTTCACAATTATAAAAATCAATTTGATAATCAAGTTTAGTATAATTGGCCTCAGCAAAATTGTTATAAGCCTCCGATGGATAAATGATTCTAACCTTCTCAATTAATTGATAGAAGGTGTTTTTATTTTCATCCCGCAATAGTAAAGTATAGCTTTCACTATCAAGGTAAAATGGCCACACTTCTGTTTCATCTCCTAAAGAAATACTAGTTTCACTATGCCATATAGGTAATCTTATTTCAGGTAATACCTCACTTTCCAAAAGTTTTTCAATTAGT
>CANHIS010000143.1 GCA_947460255.1 Bacteroidota bacterium | reverse complement strand
GAAAAGTGGTTTTAAAGAGCATTGGCTTGCTCGAAACACCTGTCAAGGCAGTAGTTGAGTTAAGTGCCGACCAAATGGAAGCCGACGTGTTGTTGGTGGCTGAAAATCTGGGGAAAACCCCGCCCAACACAGCGCGCTTGGTGGTCTACACCGAAGGCGGCAGGCGAGAGGAAATCACCATCAGAACGGGCCCGGAAAACAATGCCTTGTTAAAGTTGAGGTTGAAACGCTAGGGCATTTTTACGAAATCTTTATAAAGGCTTCGATACCTTTGAGGTTTACTTGGTGCGTTGAAATTTACATCTACCCGAAATTATCCGATGCGCAGGCAGTTCCTGCTGAGTGTAACTTTGGTGTTGCTCGTGTCGGGATTGTGCTTTTTGAGTGGAGATATTCTTGGGTATCGAACAGTTGCAATGATCCTCCTCATGGTGGCATCTGTGCTGGGTATGTTGTTCGAAATCATGCCGGTTTTATTGGCTTCGGCATTGAGTGCATTTATTTGGAATTTCTTTTTTATTCCTCCCACTTTTACATTTCATATTGGAGAAACAGAAGATCTATTGATGTTTCTGCTGTATTTCTTGGTGGCGATGCTCAATGCGGTGCTCACTTTTAAAATTCGAAAAGTGGAAAAGCGCGCCCTCGAAAAGGAGGAACGTGAAAAAACAATAAAGCTTTACAATACCCTTTTGAATTCGCTCACACACGAATTGCGTACACCGATTGCAACAATCTTAGGTGCAGTAGATACCTTAACCGAAAGTCGCGACAAGCTCAATGCTGAGCAGGAAAATCATTTGTTGCAGGCCATTAATTCTTCGGGTTTACGGTTAAATCGACAAGTGGAAAATTTATTGTCGATGAGCCGATTAGAAAGCGGGATGTTGAAGCCGAATCCTGACTGGTGCGATTTATCAGAATTGGTGAATTCAATCGTGCAGAAAATGGATCATCCACGGGTTAAAGATGTTGTGGTTGTAGCATCGGATAAGCTTCCCTTGGTGAAAATCGACCATGGATTGATGGAGCAAATTGTGCACAACATTTTACATAACGCCATGCAATATTCCACCACCGAAGGAAAGATTCGCGTAGCGTTAAATTACCAAAACGATGCAGCAGAATTATCGATAACCGACGATGGGCCTGGGTTTCCAGAAGAAGAAATTGAGCATGTATTTGAGAAGTTTTATCGTTTGCCACAAACAAAAACCGGCGGAAGTGGTTTGGGCTTATCGATTGTGAAAGGCTTTGTTGAAGCGCAAAAGGGAACTGTTACATTGAGAAATACAGAATCGTGCGGAGCGAATTTTCAAATTGTTATTCCAGCAGAGGCATCATTTATTAATCAATTAAATCATGAATAAAGCAGAAATTCTGGTCATTGATGATGAGCCGCAAATCCGGAAATTGCTAGAGATCACGCTCGAAAGCAACGATTATAAAGTGTGGTTAGCTGCAACTGCAAAAGAAGGAATGGTGATGGCAGCGCATCATCCACCAGAATTAATTATTTTGGATTTGGGATTACCTGATAAAAGTGGACATGATTTATTGCGAGAATTCAGGGCATGGTATAACAAATCAATTATTATTTTATCGGTTCAAAACAGTGAGGAGGATATCGTAAAAGCCTTGGATAACGGAGCTTCTGATTATTTAAATAAGCCTTTTCGGTCAGCAGAATTATTGGCAAGAATTCGTGCTGCAATTCGAAGAAATCAAACGCCTAATTCAAACAATATTTTAATTTTTTCGGATTTAGAAATTGATTTAACGGCACGCACTGTTAAGCGGAAAAATGAAATCATTAAGCTCACCAGCACAGAATTCAATCTGTTGGTATTGCTGGCAAAAAACGAAGGTCGTGTCTTAACCCATCAGTTTATCCTGAAAGAAATCTGGGGGCCAGGTTACCAAAATGAAACCCAATATTTACGTGTATTTATCGGTACTTTAAGAAAAAAGGTCGAAGACAATCCCAACCATCCATTGCATATTATCACTGAAAGTGGAGTAGGGTATAGGTTTGTGGAGGGGCTTTAGTCTTTAGTCTTTAGTCTATAGTCTTTAGTACTTAGTCTTTGGTCTACGGTAATTGAGTCTGCAGCTGTTAGTTGGGTTTCAGTATTTTCATTTATGCTTTTTACTAATTAATAGGTACTAAAGACTCAGTACTAAGGACTCAAGATTTAGCACAAACAAATCTTTACATTTTCTTTATACCCCACTACCTTCATTTTAGATTTTACCAATACCGTTAGATCGACCTTTGTTTCAGAATTTGATGAATCATGGAAAATCCTGGAAAAAGTAAAATTACAGCTGCTGGTTTGTTGATTGCCTTGGGCATTATTTATGGCGATATCGGTACTAGTCCGCTGTATGTGCTCAAAGCTATTGTAGGTGAGCGGCCAATTAGTGAATTGTTGGTGTATGGTGGTTTGTCGTGCGTGTTTTGGACAATCAGCTTTCAAACCACGTTTAAATATATATACCTCACTTTAAAAGCAGACAATCACGGTGAGGGTGGGATTTTCTCCTTGTATGCGTTGATAAGAAGATACAGTAAATCGTTGGTGATTCCTACCATTATAGGCGCTTCGATGTTGCTCGCCGATGGAATTATCACTCCTCCAATTTCGGTTTCATCGGCAGTGGAAGGATTGACTGCTATTCCGGGTTTTGAGCATATTCCAACAGTGCCCATCGTTATTGCTATCATTTCAGGTTTGTTTTTCTTTCAGCGTTTTGGGACGCAGAAAGTAGGTGTAGCATTTGGACCGATCATGATGATTTGGTTTTCAATGTTGGCGTTTCTAGGTGTTTGGCAACTGTTGCAGTATCCAGATATTTTGCGTGCATTAAATCCACAATATGCCTTTTTGTTTTTAAAAGAATATCCTGAAGGATTTCTGTTGTTAGGTGCTGTATTCCTTGCTACCACTGGTGCGGAAGCGCTGTATTCTGATTTGGGACATTGCGGCAGACAGAATATTCGGATCACTTGGATATTCGTGAAATTTAGTTTGTTGATGAATTACATGGGCCAATCTGCCTGGTTAATGCAATTGGGTGAAGGTGCAATGTTGGAAGGTAAAAATCCATTTTTTGCCATGATGCCTTCTTGGTTTTTGTTAGCAGGAATTTTAGTGGCTACATCAGCTGCTATCATTGCGTCACAAGCATTAATTAGCGGAAGTTATACCTTGATCAACGAAGCCATGAACTTGAATTTTTGGCCTCGAGTAGCCGTGCGCCAACCTTCGGAAGTAAAAGGTCAAATTTACATTCCAAGTGTAAATATCATGTTGTGGATTGGTTGTGTGATAATGGTTTTGTATTTCAGAAATTCATCGAATATGGAAGCCGCTTACGGTTTGGCCATCACCTTAACAATGATGGTTACAACGTATTTGTTGTCGTTTTTCCTGATTTATAAATTGAAATGGAATAAAATACTTGTGACCTTATTGTTGGTGATATTCGCGAGTATTGAAGTGATTTTCTTTATCGCCAATATTCAGAAATTTCCTGAAGGTGGTTACATTACGATTTTAATTTCTGCGGTGTATATTTTCATTATGTACTCTGTTTATTCTGGCAGGAAGATTAGCAATAAATTCACACGCTTTGTTGATTTAGGGAAATATGTGCCTACGATTCAAGAATTGAGTACAGACCAAGAAATCCCTAAATTCTCTACGCATTTGATTTATTTAACCAAAGCGAATCATCGACATGAAATTGAGGAGAAAATCATTAAATCAATTTTAGCAAAGAATCCTAAACGTGCTGATGTGTATTGGTTTTTGCATATTCATCGCACCACCGATCCATATGCCCTGAGTTATGATGTTTCTGAATTGGTGAATGATAAAATCATTAAAATCAATATCAATGTAGGTTTCAGAATTCAGCCACGCGCAGAATTGTATTTTAAGCGCATTGTGCAAGAATTAATTCGGTGTAAGGAGTTGAATTTACATGTTCGTCCTGATGGCTCTACCAAGTACAACGATGAGCCCGATTTTAAATTCGTAGTAATTGAGAAATTCCTCTCTGTAGAAAATGAATTTACACTGCGCGAAGGTATTTTATTGAATACATACTTCACCCTAAAGAAATTTAGCTTGAGCGATGAACGGGCATTTGGACTAGATAAAAGCGATGTAATTCTTGAGCATGTGCCTTTGGTGTATCAGCCAATTTCTAATGTAGAGTTGGTGCGCTGTAAGCAACAGTAATTCTTCATTTACATATCCTTTTTGCTATGGATTCATTCCTGAACCTTTTAAAGGAATACCCCCGTCATGCCTTTATTTTCCAATTGTTTAATGGTGAAATCATTGAAGGCAAGGTGGTTTCATTAAGATTAAGCAGTGCACAAATGAAGCCAATGGCGATTCGCATCGAAATGCCAAAATCCAATGATAAACTGCATTTGGGCTTCGATAATTTCGGTTTTGCTACTGGACAATTACTGTTTATCAAGCACATCAAGGCGGTGGCGCTTTCAAATACTCATCCTTTAAATTTCATTTTACTTCATGAAAACGTATAATTCAATCATTATTTTCTGCGTATTGCAATTAATGACTATGCAGAATCTTTGGAGTCATCCTGATTCTTTAAATCCTGCAACTGAAGAGCCTTTCGCATGGGGCGATTTTACATGGATTCAAGGAAATAATCGACAGAAGGATGCACTGTTAAAAAGTAAATATTTCACTGGTGGAATTACCATGGACATGAATTACAATTATTCATTTAACCGTCCGATCGATCACACCAACAGCGGCAGTACAGCTACTTTTCGGAGCAATGAATTTAATGTTTCGTATATCGAAGCTGGTGGAGAATTTTCGGAGCCAGAATCAGGTGCGCGGGGCAAGTTGATGCTTCAATTCGGCACCAGAGCGACTGGGATTCCTCGAAACGACAATACTCCCTTGCGCGGACAGTTCGACCTTTATACTGCGATGCGGTATGTCACAGAAGGCTATGCTGGTTTGCATCTCAATAAAATGAAGGGAATTAATATCGATTTCGGGATTTTTAAATCGTATGTTGGATTGTTATCCTACAACAATTTCGAAAATTGGAATTATCAGCCGAGTTACACCTCCGACAATACACCGTGGTTCTTTACTGGAGCTAGAATTCAGATGTTCCCTTCGGTAAAACTCAAAGTGGAATTGTGGTTGGTAAATGGTTGGCAAACCTACGGGATGTTCAATGAATTGCCTGGAGTTGGATATCAAATTCAGTGGCGCCCGAAAGAATATGTGTCTATTTTAAGTAGTTCTTATGTTGGCTGGGACACCCCGAATAACCAAACCCGCATGCGGTTTCATACAGACAACAGTTTAGTGATGCGGTATGTTAATAGGCCTGGTTCAAAGGGAATTTCAAAGGCTGCATTTTCGCTCACAGCGGATGTTGGATTTGAGCAGGGTGGAGGAGTTGTAGCATTTAATGGCAATGAAGAAACTCCGGCTCAGAATTTCTTAAGTGCAATGTTTTACAACCGATTTTGGTTTGGTCGGAAACAACAATGGGCATGGACAACCGGCGGTGGTGTGATTAGCAATCCAGGTCGTTATTTGGCATTGTTGCATCCTGGAAGTGGCGTTTTGACACAAAATCCAGGAGATCAATTTAAAGGTTGGGATGCATCCACAGGGATTCAATATATGCCGAATGAACGAGTTACTTTCGGTTGTGAATTTGTGACGAGCCACACCGATACGCCTTATTTTTCGGGTCGTGGTGGAGTAACGTCACCTACAGGTTGGAATGCTCCAATTGATGATCCATCGGGCTTTGTACCGGATTTAGTAAAAGATGAAAATCGACTAATCTTTTACAGTATTGTGAGATTTTAAATTCCAATTTCCTGATGATTTTCTTTTAGCCAAAATGTCCCTTTCCCATAGGACCATCGAAGCTTGATGAAGAGAAGATTTACCTCTTTAACAATCTCCCAAATACCTTCATATTGATTTTTATCAGAATTGAAATTTCCTCTATAAAAGATTGGAAAACCTGGTTTTTCGTGTATTTCCGTTGAAAGATCGGCTCCAATAAAATGCCTTCTTTTGTATTGTTTAGTATATGAAATCGAATCGCCCGATAAATGACCATTTACGGTAGCTTCATCGGGCGATACGCCTCTTCCTGAAATATCCTTCGAAATTCCTGAAAACGTATTTCCGAGCCATGAAATTTCGAGGGTGAATTGCATTGATTCTCCAGCTGTTTGTTTATACATTTCACCGTAAGTTAATTCACCGATAAAATGTGCTGGATGTTTCATTTCAAGAATGTGTTGTCATTTTATCTTGTAGCAGAGAATTACTTTTGTTCTGCTGATTCGTATGTATAGTTGTAATCAAACCCAACCTTGTATTTCACTTCCAATTCGCTTGTTGGAGCACCACTGAAATTGAATTTAAAAACAATTCTATTAGGTTTATTTTTCATGAAAGATGTTAAGTCTCCACTTGCAGTATTGAATAATACTTTGCTGTTGGAATTGCTGATCGAACTAAATGTTCCCAATTCACTTGTAACCCAGTTCGCCGAATTATCAAGGTATTGAAGTGAAACTTCGCAGTTGGTTAGGTAATTTGAGAAATCACTTAAATCATAAGGGCAATAGAGTTCAAGCGAGGTGATTTTAATATTGGTAATTTGCACATTGCTAACCGCCACGCCATTGCCATTGATTGTGGCTTCAAGTCCGGTCGACATCACTTCTCCAATCATATGGTTATACGGATTGGCATTGTCTACTTCTAATTGGGCGGTATTTACAACAGTCGAAAAATTTGTCATCACACTCACAAAGGCATCAGATTCATATATCAGTGAATTACTTCCCGATACAATACCGGGATCTTTTTTACATGAAACAATTGTGGTAGCTAGAAAAATGAGTGAGAAGAGGTGTCTTTTCATGTTGATGATTTGAAGGGTGTGAAAATAGTTGTTTTTTAGTCTTGAGTCTATAGTCTTGAGTCTATAGTCTATAGTCTATAGTCTTGAGTCTATAGTAAAGGATCCTAATTACTTTGGACATTCTTCTAAAGACTCATTTTTTCGAAAGCATTGCTTATTACTTAATTCTATGTAATAAAGACTAAGTTCTCAGTACTAAAGACTAAGTTCTCAGTACTAAAGACTCAGTACTCAGGACTAAGTACTAAAGACTATCTAAGCTTATTCAAATACTGCATCAATTGGTCCTTTTTCCGGCTTGATACAGGCAAGTTTGCTCCAGAGGAGGTGACAACAAAACCACCTTCGCCCTTTTCATACCGTTCGATAAATGAAAGGTTTAGGAGAAAAGATTGATGCACCCTTAAGAACAATTCGCTTTGTAATAATTCTTCGTATTCTCCGATATTTCCAGAAACCAATATTTTAGGTCGGTTCGATAAATAAAACGTCGTGTAATTTTTATCCGCTTCGCAATACACAATGTCTTTTGTTTCCACCACGTGAATGCTTTCGGAGGTGCGCAACACAATTCTTCTTGGTGCTTCGGTTTGTTTGAGCGAGTATTCTAACAAAACTGATAGCTTTTCTTCTATATTCTTTTTCTGTCTCTGTAAAGCAAGTTTTTCTAGTGTTTGAATGAGTTCATCTGGATCGATAGGTTTCAATAAATAGTTAATAGCAGAAATTTTAAATGCTTTAATAGCATATTCCTCATGTGCGGTAATGAAGATTAAAGGAATATTTAATTCGCCAATTCTTTTCGTTAATTCAAAACCATTTCCATCTTTTAATTGGATATCCAATAAAATGGCATCCAATCTTTCATTTTCAAGGATTTCCCTTGCGGATTTTAGTCCGTCCGCCTCGAAAATCGTTTGGACTTCTTTGCAATACAGTTTTACAACTTGTACAATTCCAGCTCTTGCTCGTTCTTCATCATCAACTACTAGGATACGCATAATTTATGTATTTATAGGAATACTGAATTCTACCATGGTGCCTTTATCGGGCAACGACGTTAAATTAAATAAAATTGCTGAGGATTTATTCCG
>CANHIS010000142.1 GCA_947460255.1 Bacteroidota bacterium | reverse complement strand
GAGCTCTTCTGCATTTTTAACGCCAAATCTTATAAATAAATAATCTTCAGTGTGTTCTGCTTTGGTTATTTTAAAATAATGATAGTGGAGATCCGGTTTGTGTATCGGCTCATCTTTGTTTAACTGAACTGTAGAAAGTAGTTGGTGAGCCTTTTTATCAGCCTCAGCTGTTTCTTGAAGAATAGCCAAGGAAAACCTTACACCTTCTCCAAGATTTTTATCTGCCAGATCATTTTCTTTACCTGATCCAAGCTTAATGAAAAATAATGATCCTTCTTTGTAGGTTTCTTCATTGAGAATGTCCCTGTAGTTTGATACCCATCTTTGGAGTGCACGAATTTCATTTGTTGTAAATACGGGTGAATTAGCGAATTCTCCATTTGTTAGAGTCACATTTTCATCAACAATTTCATTCTCTGGTAAAACAGGAAAGCAAGTAATAAGGATTTTGAAAAGCCATGGATGTTTATCGGCAATTTCTATCTTATCTTGATTGGTTTTAAAATCAATGTCAACAGGTTCGACTCTTGGTTCTGCCGATGCAAGGTTTGTAATTTCTCTGTTTTGCCAACTAAATAGAATTGGGCCTGAAGGCTCCGAACTAAGTAGTTCATCCAAACCATTTTCTTTTCCTACCAAACGGTGTGCAAGTTTAAAACCAATACCAAATTTACCGATACTCTGACTATCTGCGGTTTTGGTAGAAGAACCAACGTTTAATATGGAACGAATGCTATCAAAACTGAACATTTTGCCGTTATTGGCAATCAATACATAATGATTCCCATCAATCTCATCTCTCCCCCATGCCATGGTAAAATGGCTGGCACCAGCATCAACTGCATTTTGAAGAAACTCATATACGGCTTGACCGTCTTTCGCCATGTCTAGGAAGCTCTGCAAGAAATTTCCGATACCTTGTTCTGCCTTGCCATAGCCTTCTTTGTCTCCGTGGTAGACTTCAAACCAACCAAACTCTCTTTTCCCATTCTCATTGGTTCGAAATGTACCCATGTGGTGCTCATTTCGGTTGGGAAGATCCCTGACATTCTCTTTGTAAAAAGTTCTGTATTGACGTATGTTCTTGATCTTCATAGTCGATTATCTCTTAAAAAACTTTGCAATTATTTCATCTATCTCCTTAACAGAGATTGCTCCACGTACACTGCCGTCTTCCATTTCAAAGGCCTTGTCTTCGGTTACGATTAGGGTCCCGTTTGTACCGCCTTCTTCGAGAATGTCGTTTTCCTTATACCACTTGTGTTTTTCTTCCCAACGCTGTTTGTATTCTGCGTCAAACAACATTCCGCAGTGCTCCCAGTAATACACTTCGCCTGATTCTTCGTTTTCAATGGTAAAGTCAGGCAGTTTTTCAACTTCCTTAATAGTAAGTTTCTTTTCGTACAAAGGATTCAGCTTGTTGTCAATGAGCCGTTGGTAAATCATTAACTCACTCTTTGAACGGAGCATTTTGCCATCACTGGCCTGGTGAATTAGATTCTTCTCCAGGTATTGACCTTCTACTTCTACCAATTCAGGTTTTACAAACAGGTTGGTGATACGTTTTAAGGCATCAGATTTTAACGGAGAAGCCAAGCCTTTTATATCAAATGCATTGCCCTGAAACAAGAGAATGACTTTGTCTTTTTGGCGGGTCAATGATGTGTAGAGCATTTCTCTCGAAAGCAGAAAACAAGGATTTGGAATAATCAAAAACACTTTGCCAAATTCACTGCCTTGTGCTTTGTGTACAGTTAAGGCATAAGCCAATTCCAAAGGATTGTTGTTTTCTTCGGCAAACTCCCAGGACTTGAAAGAGTACTTAAATCCTTTTTGAGAAGTAAACTCTATTTCTGTGTTTCTGGGCTTGCCTTTAAAGGTCATTTTAGCGGTCTTAAACTGGCCGATCACCATCCCAATTTCTCCATTGGCTACATAATTCAATGCATCTGTATCAGGCCAAACGTCTTTTGGGTTTCGCCTTGCATTGAAGAGATTGATGACCTTATCGCCATACACGATTTCTTCCAGTCCAATAGGCGAAGGGATTTTCCCGTATCTATCCCGGGCATATTTTACTTTATCTTCCCTGAATAGCTTGTGGATTTTTCGGTTGATGGCTCTTACACCAAACACTTTTTCCCGAATGGGAGAAAGTATCTGCCAGGATTCCGCCTTATTGGCTGCTTCTTTGAAATTAAAATACCTGCCATCATTAGACCCAAGTGATTTATTGAAAGCTTCAACATCTTGAATGGAAGCCAATCCCAGCTCTTCTACCAATACCTTTTCAAACACTTTATCAAACTCGGCTTCATTCTCCCAACTTTCCATTCGCAGGTATTGCGAATTTGGGTTGGTCAAAATCTGATTGATGATACTGTCGGCTCCCGGTTCTAAACTTTCGCCACTGAACCATTCGGCCAATTGCAAATCTTCTCGTTTGGAACCTCCTTGCCTGCGCTTGATGGTCAATTCGGCATACCCTTTACCCACTCGTGGAAAAGCTGTTTCAATGCCTTCGGGCTTTAAATGGTGGATGATATCTACAAAAGGTCGACCTGCTCCAATGGGCGGCAACTGTCGGTGGTCGCCTACCAAAATGAAACGCTTTACCCCTTTCAGGCAATCCATTGTAGTGGCCAGCATTTCTTCGGTGAGCATTGAAGCTTCATCCAGAATCACGGTTTCGTATTGTCCTTCGCAATACCTTTCGGAAAATACATATTGCTGTATTTCTCCATTGTATCGGTGATAACCTGAAAGAAACTGTGCAAGGGTTTTGGCAGTCACGTTCAGATTTTTAGCCACTTCTTCCATTCTCACCCTTGCCTTGCCTGTGGGTGCAAGCAGCAACACACCATTGTTTTCTACTTCTTTTTGCCCTGCCAAAATGGTGAGCAAGGTTGTTTTGCCTGTACCAGCCGGACCAATCAATACCGAAAAACGAGCTTCGGCAATTTCCTTTAAGGCTGCTGCTTTTTCTTTTCTTGCATTAAGTTCTTGCATGTCGGGTTCACCCTTCGTGAAAGGAGCCAAAGCTTCATCCAATAACTTTACCCAATCTGCGGTTAGCGGCAAACGCTTGCCGTTTACCCGGTCGCTAATCTTTTGGCTGATGATTTTTCTTGTTTCTGAGAATCGCTGCAACTGATATGCTCGTTCGCCATCTTTCATTTCTTCCAACACAATGCTGCCGGTAAAAGATTCTTCTGCCAATTCGTAATAATCGCTGTTGATGGCACAGGCAGGCGAAAGCGAAAGTTCCCTGATTTTTTTGATGATTTCTTTACGTGGCAATAAGGTATGACCTTGCAAAGCTGCATACTCCAATTGCTGTATGGTAATGGCCCGAATGCGGTGTATTTCGAACGGGTCGTCATACACCAATTGGTCGGGCAGTATATTCTCGGATGGATTTTTCAGATACAGCCCCAAATCAATGGTGCTGAGTGCTACAGGTGATAGCGTGAAGCGTAGGTCTTCATAAATCAAATAAGGATTGTTTAGGTATTCTTCGTCTTTGCGAATGATGCCTAAGGCTTCCCGTTCTTCTTCTACAAACAGGAATTTGGCTTGCTCAATGCTCAAATCGAAACGGCTCAGCAAATGAAGAAATTTGATGCGGGTGGGAGTAGCTTTTTCCTTTAAGAGTTTGTAGAGTTTATTGGAGTTGAAGGGAATTAAACCCGCAACGGCATCTGATAAAATACCCTTGGGATTGTCCAATACTTTTTCAAAGAGTAACCAAGGGTTATCCTTGTCATCTTTCAATTGATTGATGATTTCTGCTGCTACAAAATGTCCTTTTTCTATTCCGAAGGCGCAAAGGGCTGCACCCATACCCGGATAGGCTCCCCTGAGTTTTTCGAGCTGTGCAATTTCATTGTGTATCCATTGAATGCTTGCTTGATGGTTTTCACCTATACCCAAAGCTTCGGCTTTTTCCAATGATTTAATGCAATCCAATAAAACCCTGATAGCACTGTCGTTACTCACGTGCTCTGTGCCATATGAAAACTCAAAGCGTTTATCGTTGGGCACTACTACAGCCAATTCCGCCACGTCAAAAGTTGGGTCTTCTGCCTGATACTCGATAGCAGCGTGATAGGGCAGCAAAAAACCATTTTTACCATCTTTGCGAATGGTGTGTAAAATCATATGCTCCCAATAGGCTGCCCCGAAGCGACTGTTACTGCCTTCATAAGCTTCTGAGGGTATGATTTTATTTATTTTGCCCACACCTGCTAGCACCCGTCCCGATTCTTCCACAAAAGGCACTTGCTTGGCATAAAAGAAAACCAAAGAAGTTTCTTCCTGCAAATGCTCAAAGAAGCAGTTGAGCAATGCTTTTTGATTGCCAATTTCCTGCACCCAATTGTCGCCACCGTTGGTTGCCCAGTCTAATTGCGGTTCTTTGGCTTCATCATAATTCAAATCATATAGGGCTGTTTTTTCTTTGGCGTTTTCCTTTAGCATCCAATGGTAAGGAACTGCTGCGGCTGCAAAGGCGGGAAACTGAACCCGCGTGGGTTTTAGATGCCCGTGTGTATTGGGCGAACTGAGTGCATAGGGATGCTTCAATGTTTTGTTGATGCTAAAAGGAGCCATAAAAGTGGCTCTTTCACCAATACACACAGGATATTGCTCTTCGGATAAATCGCCCAATAGTTTACCTGCCAATACCTGCTCTTGTTCATCATTACGGTTGAGAGCACAATTTTTTAGAATGAGGCAAGCCCCGTTTGCCTTAGGGTTATTGCATACACTGCCGTTCCAGGCGTTGTCGTGCCAAGGGACACGGACAGAGAGGTGTTTTAATATATATCTTGGATTATGCTTCATTATTTTTTAATGATTTCGTCCTTAAGAGTTTCCGCTTCGCATCTAATGTTGTGTTCAAAACGTTTTCGATGCGGTAACCTGTAGATGTTAAAAATCCTAGTCTACCCTTAACCTTGAAAACATCATCAATTTTTTCAAAACCTGGTCTAACAACAAATGGAGAGCGTGTTCGATGGTAGTAAATTTTCAGTATACTCTGAATTAACAGCTGTATCCCTATATCATAATAAGCTTCGTCTTCGATACTGTGTTTATACCAAACAAAAGTTGTGTCAATACCCGTTTCTTTAATGTTTGAGGAATTTTCCTCTGTCTTCATTATTGAGAACGAATCCAAAACTGATATCATTTTGATTATCGCATCGTATGGGTATTTCTTCTGATTCTCAATGAAAGTCTTGAATATATCTCTTGTAATGTCCTCTAAAGATGCAGTTCCTAAGTCAGAAGTGAATGAGACTAAAAATGTAGCAGGAGCAATTACCGGTACCTTAGTCGGATTAGCTTTACTATCAATAGGAGTACTTTCTTTTCTCACATAATGTCGGCATAATGAGGATGCATCAACCAAGGCTTCTAATTCGTGATTAATGTCTTTTTTTCTAAGTGTTTTCTTAACGGATATAATTGCGATGACTCCTTCCGGAGGAACAATTGCGAATTCCTCGAACTGCTCATATATAGGATAGTTTGCAATGTCGTAAACAATGATGTCAAGTTGCCTTGAATGCTGATCTCCTATGTTTTCCTCTAACCTTGAGTTATCATTTTCACCAAACATTGTTTCAGGTCTCAATATAAAACCTGAAAGTGCTTTGAGATTTTTAGGCAGAAATTTATTCAGAGTGTTTCTTAGGACACTTTCTATGAATCGACCTTCTTCAGCTGTGTGGTCAGAACCTTCTGATTCCGTACCATCTTTTTTGATACTCTGTTTTGGTATCAATGCCTCAATTTGCTTATATTTATTCAACATCAATTCAATCTCATTGTTGAAAAATGTGCTAATTCTTTTCTTCGCCATATCTATAGTTTTATGCGCACCTTGCCGCTTAATAGATCCTGCATTAAGCCCGTTTTGAGGGATTCGAGTTTATCAAATAATCTTTCTAACGACACTATTCGGTCATCTGAATTGCGTTTTAGTTCTAAAATCCTGAGTTGTTCGGATATTAGGGGCGTAGGGAAAATTAAACTCTTAAGTATTTTGGAATTTATTGAAGCCATTATTCCACCTTGTGCTTCTTCGTTAAAAGCTTTCAATATCCATGAGGAATAATTCAATTGGTAAGAAATCAATTCTGGGGCATATTTCTTTTGATCAAATGTCATAGTCCATACATGCTTTGATGACAAAGCGTTACCAATATTATCAGGCACTACGCAGCTTCTCCCAACAGTTCCCATAATTGTAATCATCACATCTTTTGGGCGAACAGCGTATTTTTCCAGTTGTCCGAATTTTTCAATTGTTACAAATCTTCGGTAAGTCGAAACAAATTGCTCTTTAAATACATTGTCAATACCTAAGTAGGGTATGCCAACTTCAACCCATTCCGATTTAGTCAAGGCGCTACCGAATGGTCCGCTCCGCATATTATTGAGGGTATTATGATCAAGTAGTTCTTCTAACTTTTCATAACCCCACTCCTTCGGAATCCTACCCAACGGACTGTCTTTAAACTCGTGGGTCTCTTCGCTGCGGATGTTGCCGTGTTCGTCTATGCCTTTGGTGAGTAAATCCTGCATTAAGCCCGTTTTGATGCGGGTGTATTTGGCTATCAGTTGCTCGGTTTGGGCAATGGCTTCATCTACTTTGGATAGGATGCGGGCAATGGTGGTTTGTTCGGTTGGGTTTTCAGGAAAAAGTATTTGATGCTTCTTTAAATCTTTTTTTTGAAGGTGTTTAAGACCACTACCTTGAAAGTAGTTTGCATTGATGTAATAAAGTATATTGAGTAAATCAAAGTATAAATACTCGGTATCTATTTCATCCTTTGTCGTTACTGCATAAGTATCTGTTGAGTAAGCAGCATCACCTTCATAATATTTGATGTTGGCAACACCACCTGTTGCTAAAAAGATATTTTTTCCATCAAGCTGTTTGGTTGTATGTTTCAAAATAGCTTCACCACTTGTAAAAAATGGAAACTCGCCAAAATTGGCGGCATCAGAAACTTTCAAGGATGATTTCTTTTGTTCCTTGATTAGATTTCCTAATTCATTCAACTTCCACCCATCCGGAATATGTACTTGATTTTCTTCCATTAGCTCAAATAGTTTAATTGGGTGAGAAAATCATTGAGTTCGGCCATTGTACTTTCCCGCTTTTTCTCTATGGTTTGGGCAGAGATGTAGTATTTGTCAAAGAGGTTTTCGTAGGCGGTTATCAGTGCCCGCTTTTCGGCATTGAGGTAGCGTTGCAGTTGGTCGTTGATAATGTCAAAATGCTTTTTCAGAATCAGCTTTTGGCTTTCTTCGGTGGTTATCATTCCGCTAATTTCTTCTAATAGAGCATCAATGCTATCCAGCTTGGTTTGCAGTATGCCGTTATCTTTTAGCCGTGCATTGTAGATTTTGGTTATTTCTTTCAATTGCTTTTGGGCATCTAATACCAAGTTGAGCTTGGTGGAATCATTGTTTGACTTTTTCAATTCTTCCTCTAGGGCAGTTACCGATTTTTTGATTTTGTCATAATCGGTCGTTTCTTTCAAATCGGTTTTAAAGGCTTTAATCAGGCTTTCAATATCAGCTTCTAAGTTGGTGAGCTCCTTTTTGGTGGCTGTGAGCAGGGCATTGCTTTCAGCTTTTACATCATCACTGCCGTAGCATTTCAGTTCTATTTTCAGCTCAAGTTCAACTTGCTTTTCTTTGAGCTTGGCTTTGGAGTCCTTTATGGATTTCTCTAGGTCTTTTATTTTAGTGTCTTGGTCTTGGTAAGGTTTGGCTGCTTCTGTATTGTTTTTTTCGGTAAGGAAATAATCAATCTGTACTTTCAGTTCACTTTTGGCTAAAGCAGGCGTTTGTTTTACCTCGCCTTCTTCTTCGTCTGCTTCATACTCCACCAGATTTAAGGCTTCTTCTACGGCTTCTTCCAGTTGGCTTTCAAAGTTGGCTTGTTCAATTTCTATCTGTTCAATCTCAACTTTTTCGGTTTTGAAAAACTCTTCAATCAGGTATACATCAGGTATCAACCCTGCATCCCAACCGTTTTGCATAATGGTTTTGAGGTCGTACTTGATGTTGTCCCACCAGTTTACAAACACACCCGCCACTTGGAACTTATCCAGCACACCTACGGGCACAAACTTATCTT
>CANHIS010000141.1 GCA_947460255.1 Bacteroidota bacterium | reverse complement strand
GTTGCGTGTCGTTGCTCACATAGCAGACGTGACAGCCACATTGAATGGCAGGGGGTGGGCGACGACCTGGTGACGCTGATGGGCCAGCGCGGTCGCTTGGCGGAGCAGCTGTCGGGCCCTTATAGCCCGACTAAGAAACCCTGCCAGCCGGTGAGGACTGAAGTGTCCACGAGCGTGGCCTCCCAGGTCTGGGTTTCTGGACTTGCACGGCTTCCCTCCGAGCCCGAGCTGGCTGCTGGGCACCTTGCGCGACGGTGACCAATGTAATCCCTGAGCTCCTGAGTTCCCCGCTCTCGCGCCCGCTAGTGCGAAAAAGTTGCGGTATCAGGTGGTCGCTGCTTAGATCGAAGCCAGCTGCCAGGGCACGTGCGCATATGACTTGCTGGGATCCGTGGCTTCCTTTGTGCTCCATGGGTTCCTTGCACACTTGCTGAGGGCGCATCACACGCTTCGCGTGGAACGCAGTGCTCACTTTGTGAGCGACCGCCCGCAGGAGACGCTGGTGGCCACTGCCTCTGCCAGCCCGCAGTGCGCTGAGTCCGCTCGAAGCGGGCCCTGAGCTGCTTCTTAGTTTCTTGAGCTCTCGCACTCAGAGCAGCACGCACAAAACGACGGCCCGGGAGGTGAACAAGGAGCTGCTGGCTTCGCTGTTCAAGGCCAGCCCGGAGAAGACGCCGCACTCGACGAGGCTGAGGACTGTAGCTATGGATGTCTCCCTTCCTTGGTCTGCTATAACATTCCCTCATAGTAGGACTGGGGTTTGAGATTTGGCTGCAGGAACGTGGCCCTCCACCGCGTTTAGCTTCACTGCTCCGCAGGAGAGCGCTCGAGGCGGCGGACGAGACGCTCGGCCACAGGCTGAGCCAGGGCGGCGACAAATGGGCCAAGGACGCTGCCGAGGAGATCCACAAGCTGTGGGCGTCCCAGGCGCTGGCCTGGTTCATGGGCGCAGCAGTGACGCGTGCCAGGAGATCCGCGAGCCTATCCAGCTAGCTGAGGTTGGTCGCGATGCGGAAGTTGAAGACCCGACGGCCGGACGGTGGAGCTCACGCGGCGCTCAAGTCGCTCATCGTGGTGCAGCGCGTGGGCAAGGCCCCCGCGTGCCGCTCTTGTGGTTGAGGCCACTTTTGCTGCAGAGTGCTCTCGTTGTTTGATTCTGCTTCTGCACGCGCCCTTGCTGGACAGGACGACGGGCAGCAGCCAATCTCCGTGGGCTCCCTGAAGTCGCTGCCCCCGTATCCAGCCCGGCCTGGGCTGCCGCAGGATCCAGCTCTCCGAGGTGACGACGGCGATGTCCTGCAGCCCGCGCCTCAAACGCCTGCGCCACAGCAGGGTCGTAAACGCCCTTGGGGTGCTGACCTAGGCAGCTCCAGCAAGGCCAGGAGCACCCCACCGGGCCACGATGCGGCCGCGGAGACGCAGCCCTGGGACTGGGACTCCGAGGAGGCTGGCAGCGCGCTGTAACGGTTACGTGGCTTGCACGTATTCTCTCTTTTGCCCTACTCGCCCCCTGTCCCGCTTTCGCCGCCCTGCCCTCTCACTTTCCTTCTCCGCTTGGATCTTGCACCCGCCCTCTTTGCATCTCTCTCTGTCTTTCTCTCTCTCTCTCTCTCTCTCTCTCTCTCCCTCTCTCTCAGTCTCCCTCTCCCGCTTTCTCGCCTCCATCTCTCCATCTCTCGCTCGTATGCTCTCTTCCCTCCAGTCCCTACCTCGGCGCTGGCCCATCTTCGCCTGCGCCCCACGTCACCACAGCCGCCAATGCTGGCAGGCCTTCGTCAAGGTCATGGAGCAGGCGGCGCAGGCGGAGGCGCTGGAGGAGCTGCTGGCGTTCACGGAGGCCAAGCGCTTCCGTGGAAAGGAGGCGGTAGAAACGGAGGTGGAGGAAAGGGCACGGGCCGGAGATGAAGTGGTGCACATTGAGGATGAGGAGGAATATGACGGGAGCGCGGAGGAAGGTGAGGAAGGGGGGGAACAGGGGGCGGAGGCTGAGGGACCGGCGAGGGACCAGGGCCCGGTAGCGGCCAAGGGGGAGGGAGAGGAGGGAGAGGAGGCGGTGCCGCCAAGAGATGAGCCCGGGCCCTGCACCCAGCCGCCAACGCTGGCAGAGGAGGATGAGGGAGTGGCTGCAGACGAGGGAGAGGAGGCAGCGGGCGAGGGAGAGGAGGCGGCGGGAGAGGGAGAGGAAGGAGTCGTGGAAGAGGCTGCAGATGAGAAAGAGGAGGCGGCGGGCGAAGGAGAGGAGGCGATGGGAGAGGAAGAGGAAGGAGACCAGCGCGCTGCAGAGGAAGACGTGGCAGAGGCTGCAGATGAGAAAGAGGAGGCGGCGGGAGAGGGAGAGGAGGCAATGGGAGAGGAAGAGGAAGGAGCGGAGCGCACGGGGGGGGAGAGCGAGGAAGAGGCCGCAAACGAGGGAGAGGAGGCGGCGGGCGAGGGAGAGGAGGCGATGGGAGAGGAAGAGGAAGGAGACATGCGCGCTGCGGAGGAAGACGTGGAAGAGGCTGCAGATGAGAAAGAGGAGGCGGCGGGCGAAGGAGAGGAGGCGATGGGAGAGGAAGAGGAAGGAGACAAGCGCGCTGCAGAGGAAGACGTGGAAGAGGCTGCAGACGAGCAAGAGGAGGCGGCGGGTGAAGGAGAGGAGGCGATGGGAGAGGTAGAGGAAGGAGACCAGCGCGCTGCGGAGGAAGACGTGGCAGAGGCTGCAGATGAGAAAGAGGAGGCGGCGGGCGAGGGAGAGGTGGTGATGGGAGAGGAAGAGGAAGGAGCGGAGCGCGCGGGGGGGGAGAGCGAGGAAGAGGCCGCAAACGAGGGAGAGGAGGCGGCGGGCGAGGGAGAGGAGGCAGCAGGCGAGGAAGAGGGCGGAGACGAGAGCGAGGCAGAGGAGGATGAGGGAGTGGCCGCAGGCGAGGGAGAGGAGGCAACGGGCGAAGGAGAGGAGGCGCAGGGGGAGGCAGGGCATGAGGGGTTGAGGTCCTTGGGTTCTTCGGGTTCCCAGCCGCCGGTCGGCGAGGAGGGGGCAGGAGGAGATGAGGGGGAGGGAGGAGAGGAGGTAGAGGCCGCCAGCGCCCCAATCCAGCGCGGGGGAGGCTTGATGGGGACAGCGAGACGAGGGCATCGTGGCAAAAGGGAGTCCGCCTTGCCACCTTTGCCGCTGGACAGCCCGCTTGACATGATGAGCGCGGTGACTGGGGCTTTGGACATAGCTCGTGCTTGCCCGCCACAGTTGCCTTTGGCGCAATTGTCCCTGAAGGCTGCCAAGCGGAAGGCGTTGCAGCCGGGAAGGCCAAACAAAAGGAGGAAGCCGCGGGCCCGTGGCATGGTGGAGGAAGATGATATTGAAACGGACGGGGAGATTGGAGAGGGAGAGGAGGCCGCGGTCGAGGAGGAGCCAGCAGCCGACTCCAGAGGACGAGTTGTTGCGAAGGCGAAGGCCAAGGGGAGCGCTGGCGAGGCGAAGGCGCAGGGGAAGGCCAGGGCAAAGGGCAAGGCGAAGGGGAAGGCCAGGGCACTGGACGTCCCGGATTTGTTGGCGAGTGAGGCGGAGACCCCAGACGGAGAGGATGGACAGGGAGAGGAGGCCACTGTGGAGGATGCGCCAGCAGCCAGCCCCAGAGGACGAGGCGTTGCAAAGGCGAAGGCGAAGGGGAAGGCTAGGGCCACTGGCAAGGCAAAGGCGCAGGGAAAGGCCAGGGCAAAGGGCAAAGCGAAGGCGCGGGGGAAGGCCAGGGCACTGGAAGTCCTGGACTCGTCCG
This sequence comes from Bacteroidota bacterium, assembly GCA_947460255.1. Taxonomy (GTDB): domain Bacteria; phylum Bacteroidota; class Bacteroidia; order M30B66; family M30B66; genus CAMCXT01. The sequence continues at coordinate 4,585 of CANHIS010000141.1, read as the reverse complement.
CGAGCGAGGCAGAGCTCCCTGAGCTCCCTGATTTCAAAGGGGTTGAGGAGGAGAGGGCTGCCAAGGGCAGGGGCAAGGGGCGGGAGAGTGGGGGCAGGCTGCCACGTGACGAGGAGGGTGATGGTCTCCCTGAGTCCCCTGAGGTCCCGAAGCCCCGAGAAGGCGCGGAGGAAAGGGCAGCCAAGGGCCGGGGCAGGGGCAGGGGCAGGGGCAGGGGCAGGGGCGAGCAAAGGGGCAAGGGGCGGCAGAGCGAGAGGGTGACAGGTGAGGAGCCGGCTGGTCTCCCTGAGTTCCACGGAGGCGAGGAGGAGAGGGCAGCTGGGGGCGAGCAGGGGGATCAACGAGGGAGGAGGGCTCTGCGCTCGGCGCATGGGGTCCCGTGGCACCTGCAGGCGCTAGGGGACGCCTTCGCAGCCTGCGAGGAGGTGTGTGGGCCAAGGCCGACCCCGGGTCAGATGCCCGCCTCTCAGCCATGCAAGCTCAATGTAATTCGTGTGATGCGTATGTTCCAGGCAACCCCTTGACCTGGCTAGCGCTGGCTTGCAAGTGGCAGCATCTCAGGACGTGGACGGTTCACGTGGCTCCCCGGGGCCGCATCTCTGTTCAGCCAGCCCGTCGCAGCTTCTTCGTCCTCAACATGCCCCGGAAGCGCAACGCAGACTTGGCGGCGCCGTCGCCATGCGCGGGGCCTCTTGGTTGAAGCTTGGCTACTTTGCTGCACAGGGCTACGTTGCAAAGCTAAAAGTTCGCGCGCTCGCTGCCTGGGCTGGCTCAGGTTGGCTGGTGCAAGTTTACCAGCCTGGAGTCTGCGTGGGCGCGTGCCGTCGAGCTGGCCCAGCAGGAGTGGAGCCAACTGCTGCCGTGAGCCGATGGCGGCTCTGAGGAGCCCGGGCAACACTGTCAGCCGGCTAGTGTTTTTGTTTGGGGTATGTGCGCCAGCTTGGTAGGGCAAGCTTTTGGTCTGTTGGTTTCCTGCGATCCCTGATTTCAGTGGGATCCGCTACGCTTGCAGCCAGCGAGCGCTAGAGCTCGCCAAAATTGCTCTAGTCTTCCATGCTCAGGCTTGGGCTAGCCTAAGCACAGGGCACTGAGCAGCCACCTTTGCCTTTTCAAGGGAAACTTTGCTGGGCGTGCGCTCGTTGCCATAGTGGCGTGCTCTACAGCCCAGCGGCGCAGGCGGGGCGCATAGCAGGACGTCCCTGTATTCCTTGGGCTTCTGCCCGCAGCAGCCCCAGCGCCCCACGCAAACCCGGGATGTCGCTGCACCGACTGGCGGCGACTCTCGACTACCTGCAGCGACGCACTGGCACCCCCCAGAGCTTTGTGAGAATGGCAGCCCAGTAGCTTGCCCTCTGCCTCTTGGCTGGCTGAAGTTGCTCACCGCCAGGCCGAGCGGAGCCTTCGCTTGACTTTGTGGAGCTTTTCTGCGGTGACCAGCGGTGGAGCCAGGGCATGCGTCTCTTCAAGTTCCATGGGCGCTCTCTCGACGCCTGGTCCTCGGCTATGGCCTTCAGCTGTCGAGTCCCCCGCCAACTCCATGAGGCCAGCCCTGCGATTGCGCATTATTGCAGTTGGGCTATGCACCGGCTCAATCTCCCCGCGCTCAGGTCCGCCACGGCCCGCTGTTCAATTTCATGACGCCGACTGGACTCCTGACCACCATCAATGTGTTGCGGAAGGTTAAGTCGGGCGGAGTGGTGCTCATGGCGCCGCCTTGCAGCAGCTGGGCAGCGCCATGCATATTTCGCTTTGCAAACCATGTGCTACAGCTCGCGGGGTGCTGCATGATGAGCATCATGGCCATACCGAGCGTGGGCCAGGTCTTCATGAGCTCTGGATCCACAGGGCGTCGTCGGCACCAGCCGAAGGGCTGTTCGCGGCCACTGGTGCAGGTCATCGCTGCTTGACAGCCCAGCCTGCAAGCAGCGCAGCGTTTGTGCACCTGTGCAGCTATAGTTCACTAGTGCGACCACTGTTCACTCACGGCCTGCAGCGGCTCGGCCTGCCTGCTCCGCGGGCACGCGCCCGCCCTGGCAGTTCCACAACAAGCTGGTCGCGCGGATGACCTACCTGCTGGAGTACCTCCACCGGCGTCGCATCTTCTGGGTCATCGAGCAGTTGGGCCCTGAGCTTTTGGCCGCTCAATGCACGAGCATGGCCAGCTGTTTGCCGACCCAGCAATCGTGCGTGCCCAAGCGGTTGGCACGAGGCCGGCGTCCAGCGTGATGTTTGCAGTCTCTCGCCTGGCCAGCTGCATCGAGAGGCATGGAGCGCAAATGGTGCGAGGCTGAGCCACACCAGCCAATCTGCATCGCGGTTTGCTGGATCAGCTCCGGCCAGCTACCGTGTCGCGCACGCACTTGCGCTGCGCACCTCTTGCCCTGCAGGTGCGGATGGACATGGGGAGGTTCGGAGCCGAGACGGTCAAGCCGACGGTGCTCGTCGGCACTGTCCCATTCCTGGGCTCCCTGGGCCTCAAGGCCCGCCGCCCCCTAGGCTTCAACGTTGGTGCATTCAGCGCTCTGCTTTTGACCCAAGAGTTTGGCGTGGAAAGTTGGACCGAGAGTGGCAATCAGTGCGTGGGCGTTCCACGCGTATTTGCGCTCGTGCTTTGCCAGGTCACAGGCCATCGGCGCAAGGTCCTCCAGTGGCACGCCAAGGGGCAGGAGGTGGTGCGAGTCTATTACGACCGGCGTGGTCGCCGCCGCGTTTGTGGCGGGCGGGGCCTCAAGGCTACGCAGCGATATCCCTTCGGCCCAGCCCTTACCTTGTTTTGCGCTGGTGGGCTAGCGGCTAGTTCTCGTCGCTAGCAACGCTTGCACCCAACGCGGCGGGTGCGCGCATCAGGCTTTGGGGCAGCATTTGGCCTGCATTACGACGACTACGTCAAGGGCCTGCAGGCGCTGAGTGGCCGCGCGATGCTGCATGCCCTTGCTTGGTTTGGAGGACTGGGAGTCAGATGTGCCAGCAGGCACGCAGCTCGCACGCACCCCCCAGACCCCACACCTGATCGCCCAAGGAGCCCATTCCTGCCGCTGCGGACGATGACGTGATCAAAGCTGCTTTGGAGGACCCGCCCAGCAACGACGAGGACAGCGACGGGGACTGCTTGGTGGACCTCTCGACTATGCAGGACTGCCGCGCTGTGTGGCGCCACTGGTACAGGCCTGCCAGGCGCGTTGCTTTGCAGGACACGTGCTTTTGTGCATGTATGGCCGTGGTGCCCGGAGGACAGCTGGAGTAACTTCTTGGCCAGGTAGCGTGGGATTTTCACGCTCCCTGGGCTCCTGCTCGGGTCAAGAATTAGCAGCGCACGCGGGCACTGACAGGGCCACCTTGCGTGGATGGCCAGGTACAAGGTAGGTCCTCGGTCTGTGCTGAGCATTTGCGGCATGTAGGGCGCAGGAGCTGGCAGAACCTTGTGGCTGGCTGCTCGCTCCGGCTTTTGAGGCTGACCGAGTCGCTGAGCAAACTTGGGGCCCCTCTGCATGCACGTGCTGCGCGCGTTGCCAGCCGGCTGGCAAGTTCGTGCTTTCCCTGAGCTCCCTGAGCTCGCCCGCGCACGCCCTGAGCTCGCCCGGCCCAGAATCTGCCTGGCCCCCAGGCAGTTTTTCTAGGCACGGTGAACTTTGCTCTGGTTCCTTGCGGGCGTGTATTTTCGTGTATTTTCGTGTATTTGCCATATAAATGCGTGTATTTTCGTGTATTTTGGGTCCCTACATATCTACCGCACTTTGACATCCAGCCGGAGGCCCCACATGGACACTTCGGCCCACAATGAACCACTTAGGCGCGCGAGTTCGTGCCTTCCCCGAGCTCCCTGAGCTCGCCCGTGCACTCCCTGAGCTCGCCCGGCCCAGAATCTGCCTGGCCCCCAGGCAGTTTTTCTAGGCACGGTGATCTTTGCTCTGGTTCTTTGAGGGCGTGTATTTTCGTGTATTTTCGTGTATTTGCCATATAAATGCGTGTATTTTCGTGTATTTTGGGCCCCTACAAATCTACCGCACTTTGACCTCCAGCCGGAGGCCCCACATGGACATTTCGGCCCACGATTCGCCACCGATAGATTCACCAGATTTGTCTCCGGTGGAGGGGGACGACGATGACCGGGCCTTGGTGAGGGAGGAGTGCCTCGCGGTTGTGGAGGAGGAGGTCAGGGCTCGCCTCGCGGTCCGCCAGGCCTGCTGCTCGCACAGTCTTTGCGTGGCACTCGCTCTCTCTCTCTCTCTCTCTCTCACAACGTCCCTTTCTCTCTCCCTCTCCCTCCCTTAGAGTCTTTCTTATTCCCTGGGCTCTCTCACTCCCTCCTAGTCCTTCTCTCTCCCTTCCTCTCCCTCGCTCAATCCGTTTGCCTGAGCTCAGGCACATGAGGCGAAAACTCAGGCAGAGTGGACCCAGGCCTCCGCCCGGCGTGGGGTGGGGCCTGGGTCCACTTCAGGCAACGGAGGCGAAACCTCAGGCAGAGTGGACCCAGGCCTCTTCCCGGAAGTGGGAAGGGGCCTGGGTCCACTCTGCCTGAGTTTTCGCCTCATGTGCCTGAGCTCAGGCAAACGGATTGAGCGAGGGAGAGGAAGGGAGAGAGAAG
>CANHIS010000140.1 GCA_947460255.1 Bacteroidota bacterium | reverse complement strand
CTTTTTGCCTTTGCTATCTGTTTGGTTAATAGTTACTTGACTAATTGCCATTCCTGAGAAAAGCAAAAATAGGAACATGGATGTTAAAAGAGATTTCATCATTTCGGATGGCAAAATTAGGTTTTAATCCTGTTTGTTTAACGATTTAGCTGGTTGTCTAATCTTGCTTTTGGAATTAGATTATGTGAATGGCTTTATTGAAACATCCAAAAACGCTTTACTTCTTGACAGGAAGGATTTCGGGCGATTTTTCAAGTTCTAGTTCAAGTGAACGTGTGTTTCCTATGTTGTCGGAGGCAATTACTTTGACTATATGACATCCATAATCAAGTGAATCGGGAAGTTTATAAGTCCAAATTGTAGGATCATCGCCTGGTGAAAGTAGAAACCACTCACCATTTAATGTGGCATGGACGCTTCCAACTCCCGATAAACGATCGGATATTTTAAATCGTATAATGCCAGACGCCTTTGGGGTTGAAAGATCATCAATTGGTACTTTGATTTTCTTTTTTCCCTTTTTAACGACCTTGTATTTTGAAGGTACACTGAGATGGGTAACAAGCGGCGGAAGCGTATCGACAGCCAGCCAGAAATCTCCAAAATCGCCTGTAGCAGTCTCGATCCAGCCGTCTTTGAATTGGCTTTTTAAAGGAAGTGATTTACTGCCTGTTTTGCGCATCACAATTAGCTGTTTATGCAATGATTCTTCAAACTGCGAAGCACTTAGTCGAATGCTTATCTTTTGATTTACAGGTGTGTACATGCTTCCCATTTCGAACACTTGCGCATTTCCGATTTTTCCAGCTTTTTTCAGTTTTACAGGCGAAGACTCAAACAATGATTCTTTTTCAAATCTGGCTTCAAACGAATTTTCGATAGAGATTGTTTGCTCAATGCCTGCCGTAACTAAGATCTGTTCAGCGCTAACATCCAATGTGTTAGAAGGTTCAAATGTTGGAGTTTCGCCTTTAACTTTGATTTCGAAAATCGATTCATTTCCAGCTTGGTCGGCAAGTACGTAGCGGATTTTGTATTGTTTATTTTCATTGAAGTAGTAAAAGCCTCTTTCTTGATGCGCCTTGTATATGCCAATCATGTTATTTTCAGGAACAATACATTGGTGGATTTTTTTACCACTTTTCAACTTCGATTCATAGTGCATGTAAGCGTTTACGCAGCGTGTTTCGTGAAAAGAAAATGCATCAAATTGCGCATGAAAAACCTCGGTACTATCCACCAATAAACGAATGCTGTAAATTCCTGTGAGGTTTTTGGCCTTCCCAATCACATCTCCTCCTTGAAACCCAAACCCAACCCAGCCCGAAACAACAGGCATTTTTACCTTGGTAGAAAGTCCCTTTTTTTTAGTCTTTTTGTTTATTACCAAAGGCAAGGAAATCAGTTGGTTCAGATCATTTACTTTGCCTTCTCCTTTTTTAGGGATTATTGCAATGGAGCTAATATTGGGCGGTGTAACATCGCGTTCTGCATACCCAAAAATAAGCGGGTTGAGGGTGTTTTCGAAAAACTGATCTCTAATTTCGAAATGAAGATGCGGTGCTGTGGAAGACCCTGAATTACCTGTGTATCCAATGATTTCTCCTCGTTTCACTGTAAATTGCATCGAATCGGGAAAAGCATCCACCTCAAATTCTCTGGAAGCTTCTTGTAAACTTTTTACATATCCATCCATCGCAGGCGAAAATCGTGACAAGTGAGCATAAACGCTAGTGAATCCCGACGGATGATTGATGTAGATTGCATTTCCATATCCAACTGCCGAAACTCTAATTCGGCTAACATAACCTTCATCGATTGAAGTAACAACTTGTGGCTTCCCGAAGGTGGAAAAATCGATTCCTGAGTGAAAATGATCGGGACGAATTTCTCCATAACCGGCAGTTACGAGCAAAGGAACTTGCATAGGCATCCCAAAACGGGGCCCTGGCGAATTTTGTGAAAAGCCTCCAAAGCCTTGAATCAAGGTGAAAATCAGTAAGAAATACCGTGTCATCAACATGCTTTCAAAGATTTCTGCAAATTATTAGCTGAATTACCTTTCTAAGGTCGGGAAATTAAATACTTTTAAGCCCTGAAATGAACAGCTGAAGTTCCTCATCTGAAATGGCAGAAACAAACATCAAGCCGATTGACCTAGAGGTGAAAATCAAGAAATTGATAACTTTGCACGTCACTCTGAAATCTCAGATTGAGAGCTTAAAGGCTGACAATCAAAAACTAACAGACAATATTCACCAGCAGCAGGAAGAAATCCGAAAGCTTGGAGAAGAAAGTCAGCTCCTCAGGCTGGCCCGTTCCGTGAATAGTGGATCCGAATCCCACGACAAACCGGAAATGAAAGCCAAACTGAACGAGTTGATCCGGGACATAGACAAATGCCTGGCTCTGTTGAACCATTGAACACGAACAAGCGAATGCAGGAGATATCGATCGAGTTACAAATAGCCAGCCGGAATTATCCACTCCGTGTGAGCCAGTCGGAAGCAGAATCCGCGCTGATGGCTGCTGAACTGATCAACCAGAAACTTAAAGATTTTGAAGAAAGGTACGGTGTACGTGATATTCAGGATCTTTTTGCCATGTCGGCTCTCCAAATTGCAACCCAGCTTATCGACCTCGAAAAGCAAGGTTTCGCTTACCACGATCAAGTTACCCAGCGCTTGAAAGCATTGGAAAACATGGTTGATGACGTGCTCAAGGATCAATAGATTTCCTCTTCTTTCGAATTTTCAACTTGCTTCAAAGAAAAAAGGAAGCTAAGAAATGGAAATTGCAATTTACCTGATTGTAGCGCTCGCAGGGCTTGGAGGCGGATATACGCTTGCTACCACTGCCATTCGCAAATCAATCGAGAAGAAAAGTGAACAACTTGTAAAAGATGCTGAAGCGGAGGCTGAAGTCCTTAAAAAGGAGAGAATGCTTCAGGCAAAGGAGAAGTTCCTTCAACTAAAAGCAGAGCACGAAAAAACAATTCAACAGCGGAATCAGGAAGTTCAACAAAGCGAAAACCGCGCAAAACAGAAGGAAAGCACCCTGGCTCAAAAGCTTGAAGAAACACGCAGAAAGCAAGTGGAGCTAGATACTGCGAAGGAAAGTTTGAAGAGCCAAAATGAGTTGTTGGCTCGAAAAGAAACCGAAATTGAGAAGATGCACAGAAAGCAAGTAGAGCAGCTTCAAATTATTGCTGGTTTATCTGCTGATGATGCAAAAAATCAACTTGTTGAAGCTTTGAAAAACGAAGCCAAAACTGAAGCTGCATCACACATAAAAGACATCATGGACGAGGCTCGCTTAACTGCAAACAAAGAAGCTAAGCGAATTGTCGTTCAAACCATTCAACGAGTTGCTACTGAGCATGCTGTTGAGAATTCAGTGTCAGTTTTTAACATTGAAAATGATGAGGTGAAAGGCCGAATTATTGGTCGTGAAGGCCGCAATATTCGAGCGATTGAAGCTGCAACAGGCGTTGAAATTATTGTTGATGATACTCCAGAAGCAATCATTCTTTCGTGCTTCGATCCTGTGCGCAGAGAAATTGCCCGAATGTCTCTGCATCAATTGGTTACAGATGGAAGGATCCATCCAGCGCGCATTGAAGAAGTTGTTGCCAAAGTAAAACGTCAAATCGAAGATGAAATCGTTGAAACAGGCAAGCGAACTTGTATCGATCTCGGAATCCATGGGTTACATCCTGAGTTAACTAGAATGGTTGGTCGTATGAAATATCGTTCTTCTTATGGACAAAATCTGCTTCAACATAGTCGCGAAGTGGCTAATCTTTGTGCAATCATGGCTGCAGAGCTTGGTTTGAACGTAAAATTAGCCAAGCGCGCAGGACTCTTACACGATATTGGAAAAGTGCCGGATGATGAGCCTGAATTGCCACATGCAATCTTAGGTATGAAGCTCGCTGAGAAGTACAAAGAAAAACCTGAAGTGTGCAATGCCATAGGAGCTCACCACGATGAAGTTGAAATGACCAGTGTGATTTCACCAATTATTCAAGTGTGCGATGCAATCTCGGGCGCACGTCCAGGCGCACGTCGTGAAATTGTGGAGTCATACATCAAGCGTTTAAAAGACATGGAAGCCCTAGCTCTTTCGCATCCTGGAGTTTCAAGTACGTTTGCGATTCAAGCAGGACGTGAACTTCGTGTTATTGTAGAGAGCGAAAAGGTGTCTGATAAAGATGCTGAAATGCTTTCATTCAACATTTCACAGAAGATCCAAAATGAAATGACTTATCCAGGTCAGGTAAAGGTTACAGTAATTCGTGAAACCCGTGCAGTAAGTATTGCACGATAAATTTGTTATTGCAGATGAATAAGGAAAAGCTGCTGTCTTCATACTTTATGTCGGAGCGTTTTTTCACTCTCATCTTTAGCATTTGGTTTCTATTGTTCCCTTTCGATGCCTTTGTTTTACCGGTTTCGATAGGCTTCATGACAGTTTATCCACAGCTGATTCTAACCGTGTTATTGTTCTGCTATCTTTTATGGCGCAGTTCAATAACACGGTTAATTTTTTATCAGAAGTATGCCTTGATCGCCTATTTTTTATTGATGGTTTACGGATTGGCTTATCTTCCATTTGTCGAGAATTTCCGCGTAGGACTGATGGATGTTAGGTCGATGATTCTACAGTTTCTTTATGTTGGAATTTTAATATTCTCCTACAATATTATGGGAAGAAAGCTTTTTGAAAATTTGATTTTCAAATTGGCTGTTTTGATTTTTATTTTTTTCTCTCTTGTTGCGTGGGCTGAATATTTTACCGGAATTCATGTAGCTGGATACCATACCAATAAGCTTTTAAATTATCCAGTTGGCAACATCACTTACGCGCCTGTATTTATTTATGACAACCCTAATACGTTTTTAGTTTATCTATTTGGCTCTGCTTTCATTGTTTTTCTTGTAAAACCTGCATTTTTAAAATCACTGAAGTGGAGTTTTGGAATCTTGTTTACGCTGCTGTTTTTTTCATTAATTGCTGACTCTCGAATTGGAAAGTTTCTTTCGATTGGTTTGATCTTATATAGCATTACAGGGTATTTGATTTTGAATAAATCAGTGATTAAAGGCTTTTATTTTCGATCGATGGCTTTTTTAATTTCTGCATTGATTCTTGTGATTTTTACTCATCAAATGTTTTTGGGGCCTCTTTGGAAGAAAAACGATACTTATTTGTTAAAGTCGATTGTTGCTGTTCAAATTCAAAACAATAAACCTGTTTTTATTAATTCAGATTCTCTGGCAAAAGAGTTTGGTAAAGACTCTCTTTTAAATGCCTACAAAGATTATACATCTAAAGGATCTAAATCATCGAATGAGATTAGAAAGAATCTTCTTTTAAACGGAGCGATTTTAATTAAAGATTTCCCTTTAACAGGCGTGGGGCCGGGGCAGTTTAGTCATTACACCGACACACATAAACTTCCATACTCCACTGGAACAATTAATACTCCACACGAAATGCTTACTGAATTGTTTTCACAATATGGTATTCCAATTTCGGTACTTGTTTTGTTGAGTTTTTTAATTGCCATTAGAAGAGCATGGCAAATATCTAGCAAACAAAGATGGAAGTTCTTTCAATGGATCATCCTCGCAGTATTTATCGTTTTATTGGGTTCAATGCCTTCTGCCTGGTTTGTGCTTAATATAGGTTGGATTTTAACAGGACTTTTAATTATTTCAGTTGAAAGTACCGCAATAGATTCCTATGAGCAGTAGTAAACAGTTTGTCAAGAACTTCTTGATTTTGTTTTCTGGAAATACTGTTTCACAGGTAATCCCATTTATTCTTGCCCCATTTGTTGCGAGATTGTTCACTCCTCAGGAAATTGCAATTCAAGAGAATTTTTTGGCCTTAGCTTCATTGGTTGCCATTGCGGCTGCTGGTCGATATGAATTCGCTTTTTTAATTCCTAAAGAAGAGAAATCGGCAAGACAATTGATGCAACTTTCATTGGTAATTGCAGTTTTTGTTTCTATTATTTCGTGTCTTTCGATTTTTTTCTCATCAGAAATCTCGTCAATTTACAATACAAATGAACTTGAATCGCTTATTGTTTTCTTGCCCTTTGCGATTTTTTTAATGAGTTTGTTGTCGATTTTTAATCAATGGATGATTAGAAGGGGAAATTATCCTTTAATAACAACTTCGCGTATTCTTCAATCGCTTATTCAAAATGGTGGTTATGTTGTTTGGGGTTACGCTGGTTGGGGAGTTTTAGGATTATTATTTGGATGGCTGATCGGTATCTTAATTCCAGTTTTAGCCTTATTTTTTTCTGCTAAAATTGATTTAAGGAGTTCGGATTTCAATTCTAAGGAAATCAAAGAAATAGCCAAGGAACACAAGGATTTTCCAACAATCAATTCGATACATGCATTTACAGATATTCTTGCAACGCAATTTCTAATTTATTGGTTAATTACTAGGAATTATGGAGCAGCTGCATTAGGTCTGTTTGCCTTGATGTCACGCTATGTTAGAGCTCCTTTGACTTTGGTAGGGAGTGCTATCGGACAGCTTTTTTTCAGAGATTTTGGGATGGCGTCAGGTGATCATCAAAAAGAAATTGCAATTTTTAATCGTTCATTGAAATGGATGGCAGCATTTTCAATTCCCGCAATGGTTATTGTCGTTATTTGGGGGCCACAAATATTCGGTCTTTATTTAGGTAATCAGTGGATTCAGGCTGGAGAAATGGCTCGACTTATGGCACCAGCCATGTTGTTTAATATTTTATCTGGTGTGGTATCTGGCACAGCCATTTTAAAGCAGAAGCAAAAGTTTGCATATATGCTTAGTTTGATTGGGTACTTCATCAGTTTCATTGCATTAGCTGCTGGAAGTTGGCTAGATTTTTCTTTTAATTCAACGCTGCTTTGTTATTCTATTTCCTTGAGTCTATATTACCTGTTTTTGTTGTTTTGGTACCGTAAATTAATTCTTCAGCCAATCAAATGAAAATACTAATTAACGGACTTCCGTATTTTTCAGAAAGGCTTGCCAATGATTTGAATGGATTAGAATGTAGCCATTCATTTCGTTTTTTAGACACCTATAATTCTAAAATAGCCAAATTGAAATTTGCCCTTCAAATTGCTCATTCAGATGGAATGATTTCAATGAACGGAGTTACGGACCAAAGTGGCTCATTGGATTTGGCCATTCGAAACAGAAAAAAAATATGGATGCAATGGCAAGGGACGGATGTTTTGCTTGCCTTGAAGCGCGCTAAAGACGGAACAATCAATCGAAAGTATATAGAGCATTCAATTCATTTTACTGATGCTCCATGGTTGGCTGATGAATTAAAATCCATTGGAATTGATGCTGAGATTATTCAGTACAAATGGTTGCCACAAATCGAAACAACATCAAAGTTTCAACAACTTGCTGCTTATTCATATTTAGCGCAAAATCGTGAAGAATTTTATGGATTTCAAGGCATTAAAAAATTGGCAATCAATCATCCTGATGTTCCATTTTATATTGTAGGATCTAATGGTAATGATTTGAATGATATTCCAAAGAATGTCATTTTCAAAGGTTGGGTTGATAATGAGGAAATGAAGAAATATCAAAGAGAAATCCCCATTTTCATTCGATTAACTGAACATGATGGATTTTCTCTTTCTGTTCTTGAAGCATTCGCTTTTGGTGCTGAAGTGATTTGGAGTAAACCTCATGGATTAGTGCACTATACTTCAAGTAATTTATTCGATGAAGCTTTTGAGAATGCTTATCAAAAAATTCTTGAGAATGAATTATCACCCAATCTGAACAATATAAATTACATTAAAGATAATTTTCAGAAATTGGATGTCCTCAATAAGTTAATTAAGAAAATGGAGAATGTCTTTGGGTAAGAAGCTACATATTGTCATTGTTACTGTTTGGTATCCACCAAGAATTGGTGTTGCAGTAAATCGTATGCAAGCGTTTGCCCAATATCTTCATGCTTCAGGGATGAAGATTTCAGTAATTGCTCTTCAAGAGAATTTAAAAATTCCTGCGAAGGAAGATTTGAAAGGAATTACAGTTATTCGTGTTCCTAATATGGTTGTCTTTAAGAGGGCGAAATTTTACCCTGGAGAACCCAAGTTTAAACACTTAATAAAGGCAGGGTGGAATTTATTTTCTGCGCGAGTAAATCCCTTACAGGAGTCTGGATGGATGAATGAAGCAATACGTGAATTAAGTATTCTTCATGCAATTAATGAAATAGATCTTATTATTAGTTCTTTTTCACCAGCTGAAGCTCATCTAGCAGCATTAAATTTCTTGGATCACTATCCAAAGGTAAAGTGGATTGCAGACATGAGAGATGAAATGTCGATGAAT
>CANHIS010000139.1 GCA_947460255.1 Bacteroidota bacterium | reverse complement strand
TCGAATGGTGGAATAGGAGTAATGATTTTATACAACAGGAAAAGCAGTAACAACAAGCCATGAAAGGCAAGTGTAATGGCTATTGCATACCATTTATCCGATTTCTGACTGATTTGCATAAGCTTATCCGTTTGGAGGTCGGGTAGCAAGGATCATCTTCACTTTCAGCTTGTTGCCAATTTCTAGCACATCAACCAATTGTTGAACAGTAAGTTCCTTGTCTAATCTCAATACGATTGTTGGTTCTGTTTTGTTTACAATAGCTGCTTGAATTGCAGCTTCGAGATTGTCGAATTCTACTTCTTTCCCAGCAAGGAAGTAGCGCATGTCTTGAGAAATCTCAAGGTTGATGGGCTGCTTATCTACCGTTTGCGTTTTTTTCGCGCTAGGCAGATTGAGTTTCACCACACTCGGACTGATCATCGTAGAAACGATCAGGAAGAAGAGCAGAAGGAAGAACATGATATCATTCAGAGAATGCGTGTTGACCTCTGCGCCATGCTTGATTCTAGAATGCCGAATGTTCATTATTTCGAAGGTTCGTGAAGCATGTCAATAAAATCGAGGCCTGTTGCTTCCATACGTTTTGCGATGCGATCCACTTGGTAGTTCAATACGTGGTAAAGCACGAAAGCTAAAATTCCTACCACAAGACCAGCTGCTGAAGTGATCATTTTTTCATACAAACCACCAGAGATAGCACCGATGGAAATGTTGTCTTGCAAAGAAATGTTGTAGAAGATTTTGATTACCCCAGTGATGGTTCCAACGAATCCGAACATTGGTGAAATACCAGCAATTACGGCCAAAATTCCAACGTTCTTTTCGATGCGACTGAGCTCCTTTTTGCCCACACCTTCCATGGCTTTTTCTATTTCATCCACTTGAAGGCCGATGCGGGAAATTCCTTTTTCCAACATGCGCGCATCAGGTGTGTTGCTGCTTTTACAAAGCATCAGGGCAGAGTTGATGTTGCCACCATGAATTTGGTCGCGCACATTGTTGAGCAGATTTTCTGGACTTTTTCCTGCTCTTCTCAAGACGATATAGCGTTCTACAAAAAGGAAGATCGTGATAAGCGATAGCAATCCGATCGGAATCATTAAGAAACCGCCTTGTTGAACCATTTGCCAAAGGTTCAGCGTATCGACTTTTGTTTGTGCTTCTGCTGCTGCTTCAGCAACTGGTGTAGCAAGAGAATCACCTCCAACTACGGCTTGCAGGATAATACCTAACATATGGTTCTGTTTTATTTCTTAGGTTGACGCAATGAAAATATTCCGTGAATCAAAGTACGTCCATATTCAGGCCATAGGCAGGATGCTTGATGCTGTGTTTTTCCACGTGGTTATTAACACATCAAACGACAACGGTTAAAATAAAATTGCCCCGATTCAAACAAAGTCGAACCGAGGCAGAAAAGTCAGTTTTATAGCACTATCCAAGCACTTTCAGTGCGATACGAAAGGCTTCTCGCGAGAAATTTTTCCGGTCAGGACAGTTTGGATGAACTGCGACCATGGCTTTTCGGATGATTTCAGATGAATCTTCAAAAATTGCAGCATCGTCTAACCTTGAACCTTCGCCCATCAAATAGGCAAATACACGCGCCATTCCACAATTTGAAATGAAATCTGGAATAACAGATAGTTCGCTATCGGCTTGTTCCATAGTTGGACCGAAGAAAATTTCAGGATCGCTGAAAGGTACATTGGCTCCTGAAGCAATCACTTGCATACCAGCATTTTTCATGCGCATAACTTGGTCGGCAGTCACCAATCGTGAAGCGGCAGCTGGAATGAAAATCTCGGCAGGTAAATCCCAAATGCGGGATTCTACTTCTTCTTTTGAAAGCATCCCATCGGCCACCAAAGTATTTCCTTGTTTATTGAGGAATAAAGTATGGATTTCTGCTTCTGAATATCCATCAGGATTAATCAAACCGCCATCGCGATCAATGATCCCTACGATTTTCACACCCAATTTGCTTAGATAATAAGCTGCTGCGGATGCCACATTTCCCCAGCCTTGTATGATCGCACGTTTTCCAGAAATCTGATCACCATATAATGTATAATAATGCTTCACAGATTCTGAAACACCAAAACCTGTGATCATATCTGCCACCACGAATTTGCGTGTTACATCGGGCGAATACGTTGGATTGTCGAGGACTTTCGAAACACCTGCACGCAAACGACCAACACGTTGTACTTTGTCTTTATCGGTGGTTCCGTAATGACCATTCACTACACCTTCTTGTGGATGCCACAATCCAAACTCTTCAGTAATTGGAATCACTTCATGGATTTCGTCCACATTTAAATCACCACCAGTTCCATAGTAATTCTTCAGCAAGGGCATTACTGCTTTGTACCAGCGTTTGAGCACATCAGCTTTTCGAGGATCGGCAGGATCGAAGTTGATCCCTGATTTTGCTCCACCAATCGCAGGTCCAGAAACGGTGAATTTGATCTCCATGGTTTTCGCAAGCGATTCCACTTCACGCTTGTCGAGGCCTTTGCGCATCCGTGTTCCACCACCGGCAGCACCTCCGCGGAGCGAATTGATCACTACCCAGCCTTCAGCTTCGGTTTCTGAATCTTTCCATTCGAATACTATATGAGGTTGTTGGGCTTCGTAACGTTGGAGCAGGTCTTTCATGGTTTGAGGTTTAGTATGATTTTGGGAATCGCGCACAAAAGTATACGAACCGATGCAATGTTCAATTTTCCAAAACCATTCCTTCATAAGATGATTTTCGAGTCGAAATGAAGGTTTTTCGGAGGGGAATTATGGGTCGGTTTTGGTATTGGATATAAAATGATTCTGATAATCAGGTAAATACACTTGATTGAATTCCGTTTTAACGATTATTTGCATATTAGTTTTTCTGTATTTTAGACCAGGAAAAAACAATAACTAAAACAACAATATCCCCAATGGTAACCAGTTCAGCCAATGTATTGAGCAGCATTGATGCACTCCTAACCCTCAGGCCGACTAATGTCGTTAGCCCATCTGTAAAGCCTGCAATCAGTATGGCTGGAGATGATGAATTTGATGATCTCGAAGAAGAGGATTTCGATGATGAAGACGATGACGACTTCGATGAAGAAGAAATTGAGGAAGTAGACGAAGATGTTGAAGAGGACGATGAATTCGATCTTGATGAAGATCTTTCAGATCCAGCATTCGACGATGATGAGGACGATGAAGAAGAGGAAGAATTTTTCGAAGACGACGGATTCTAACTATATATAGATTTTGCAATTAACCGGGAAACATCATCCCGGTTTTTTTATGCCTTGTAGTAAGCGCCGTTGCTTCCAGATTTACTTGCTCCAGTCACGGATGTTATTGTATTTGGTAAGTCTGCAGCTCGCAATCCCGCTAGATAGGCAAAGATGACTGCTTCTTTAAAGTCATTCAGTAATTTATTGGGTACCTCAATCTGTGCATTGGTATGTGCACGGATGCGATCAATCAAAGTGATATTGTGCGTCCCGCCACCACTTAAAAGATACCGTCCATCTGGCATAGCTTTGCCACATTGCATCGCACAATGTTCTGAGAAAGTAGCGATGATAGTTTCTGTGGATAAATTTTTAGACTCTCGATGTTGTTGAATTACAGGAAGAACATCCTTCTCAACCCATTCTAATCCTAAACTGCCTTTTTGATCTTTTCGAAAGTAATTGATCATATTCAATGCTTCCAATAACGCAGAGGAAATGCTTCCGTTTGCAGCGATTTTTCCTTCTGCATCGAAGGCTAAACCTAACTCTCCACAAAGTTTGTTGAGCACAATATTTAAGGCACAAACATCATAAGCAATCATCGTTTCTGAGCCATCTACTTGCTGGATCCTTCGTGTTACATTTGAAAATCCACCCAAATTCATGAATCCAGCATAAGTAGGAAATAACCATTGTTCTCCAATAGGAACCAAAGGCGCGCCTTGTCCACCTAGTACTACATCTTGTTGTCGAAAATTGCAAATCGTATCGATTCTGGTTAACCTCGACAACGTAGCTCCACTTCCCATTTGGACAGTGAATCCATTGTGAGGTTGGTGAAAAACGGTATGGCCATGAAATCCAATTAATTCTGGTTTTTCAGGAGCATCTTCAATGAAAGTAAGAATTTCGTTTGCCACTTTTCTACTCCATTGGTCCTCCAAAATGGCTAAATCAAGCGCTGAAAGATGCATGGCGTTTTGAAGCTTTTCTCGCCATTCGGCGGAATATTCGAAACAGTGCGCAGATAAAATCTCAAAGTCAACCTTTGGAAACTCACCATCGAAGCGACATAGCGCCAAATCCAGCCCATCGCATGAGGTTCCCGACATCACGCCAAGAATTACTTTTTTTGATTTCGAACCTGTGTTAAACTTCATTGTTAAGAAAAGATGAAATGGTTAAATTAGCCGCCCCAATAACAAACACTCATGCACATACAATTATCCGAAGAACATCTGATGATACAAAAGGCTGCCCGCGATTTTGCTCAAAATGAGCTGAAGCCGGGAGTCATAGATCGAGACGAAAAGCAACAATTTCCTGCCGAGCAGATAAAAGCACTAGGGCAACTGGGCTTTATGGGCATGATGGTAGATCCGAAATACGGCGGAAGTGGAATGGACACCATTTCGTATGTCCTCGTTATGGAAGAGCTTTCAAAAGTAGACGCTTCAGCTTCAGTTGCAGTTTCGGTGAACAATTCATTGGTTTGCTGGGGGTTGGAGACATTCGGAAACGAAGAGCAGAAGCAAAAGTACTTAGTTCCTTTGGCAACAGGTGAAAAACTTGGAGCTTTCTGTCTATCTGAACCTGAAGCTGGTTCAGACGCTACTAGTCAACGCACAACTGCTGTTGATATGGGCGATTATTACCTACTTAATGGTACTAAAAACTGGATCACAAACGGAAGTTCTGCTTCAACCTATTTGGTGATCGCGCAAACAAATCCTGAAAAAGGATCCAAGGGAATCAACGCGCTAATTGTTGAGCGCGGTATGGAAGGTTTTATCGTTGGCGCGAAGGAAAACAAACTCGGCATTCGTGGTTCAGATACCCACACATTGCTTTTTAACGATGTGAAGGTGCCGAAAGCTAACCGTATTGGAGAGGATGGTTTCGGTTTCAAATTCGCCATGAAAACTCTTTCAGGTGGAAGAATCGGTATTGCTGCTCAAGCACTTGGAATCGCTTCAGGGGCTTATGAATTATCACTTGCATATTCTAAGCAACGCGAAGCTTTCGGAAAACCTATTTCTCAGCACCAAGCTATACAGTTCAAATTGGCCGACATGGCTACAGAAATTGAAGCAGCTCGTTTGTTGATCATGAAAGCCGCCTGGGAAAAAGACAATCACCTCGATTATGGAACTTCATCAGCAATGGCGAAGTTGTTTGCTTCTAAAGTTGCGATGGACACTACAATCGAAGCTGTTCAAATTCACGGCGGTTATGGTTTCGTGAAAGAATACCACGTAGAGCGTTTGATGCGCGATGCGAAAATCACCCAGATCTACGAAGGAACTTCAGAAGTTCAAAAAATCGTAATTGCACGGTCAGTACTAGGTTAACCAACCACCATTAAAAGAGATCTTTTAGGATTTCTAATCGATTAGATCTAGATCCCTTGATGAGAATACATTTTTCTCTCAAGGGATTTTCTTTAAAATACGATGCAGCTTCCTCCACGTCTTGAAAAATACGTGTAACTCCTTGAACATCAGATTCTGAGTATAAATTTCCAACCAAAAATACAGCCTCTGTTCCAGAATCAATTGCTATTTGAGCAATTTTTTGGTGTTCTTCTATCCAAGTAGGACCGAGTTCCATCATTTTTCCTAAGATGGCGACTTTATGCTCTCGGTTCATTCCAGAGAGATTCTTCAACGCAGCTTCCATACTAGTAGGATTGGCATTGTAGGCATCCATGATTAAAAGATTCCTACCTGTATCAAGCATTTCGGAGCGGTTATTCACCGGATTGTAGGTGCTCAATGCATCATTAATATCTTTTCGGTCAACTCCAAACCAAGCACCAACAGCGGCAGCGGCCAAAAGATTCTCGTAGTTGTAAAAGCCCATTAAACAGGTCTCAGTAATTGGGTTAGAATCAACTGATCCATCTGATGCTTTTCCCCATTGAAATCGTACATATGGATCTGAGTCGATGAATTTGCCTTGGACAAAATTTTGTGGTCCATCACCAAATGTAATCACTTGCATTCCTGTTGAACGTTCCACAAATACAGCATGGTTTGTATTTACGAAGACCTTACCGTTGTTCATCTTCACAAAATCGTACATCTCTGTTTTTGTCTTTACAACACCTTCATAACCGCCCATTCCTTCTAGGTGAGCCTTTCCTATGTTTGTGATGTAACCAAAATTGGGTTCCGCGATCTCAACCAACTCTTGAATATCGCCTTGTTTGGAAGCACCCATTTCAATGATTGCCATTTCTGCATCTTCTGGAATACTCAATAAGGTTAATGGAACACCAATGTGATTGTTCAGATTTCCAATTGTAGCGATGGTTTTGAACTTCTTTTTCAATACACTGAAAAGCAATTCTTTAGAAGTGGTTTTTCCGTTGCTTCCAGTAATTCCAATCACTGTGCATTTTAATTGTCTGCGGTGGAGTTGAGCTAAATCTTGCAAAGCTTTCAAGCTATCTTCTACCAAGATAAATCGATCATCTTTAGCATATTCTGCTTGATCAACAACGGCCAATGCACAGCCACCTTGAAGGGCTTGTTCTGCATATTGATTCCCATTAAAACTTGGTCCACTCAGCGCGAAAAAAATACTACCTGATTCAATTTTGCGGGTATCGGTGCAAATTTTTGGATGGCGCTGAAAAGCAGGGTAGAGGATGTCGTGTATGATATTCATATCAAAAAAGAAAGCCCGTAAATGTATCATTTACGGGCTTTCTTCAAACAAGATTTTTGGCTTATTTCTTTCCTTTTCCTAAACCTACTGGACTACCCACACGGGTCATCGCGCAACGGAATCCGATGAAATCGGTAGATAACCTTTCATCTAAGTATCTTCTGGCGCCTGGAGAGAGATAGTAAGCACGATCTTTCCAAGAACCACCTTTGTAAACACGAGATCTATTGTTGATCATAGATGTAGCACCAAAATCATACATGATTTTATCGTCAGCACCTGCCTCTGTTGGTTCATCATCTCCGCCAGAAGCATAAGATGTAGACGATTCGCGGTCGCCGTCGTTCATATTGATATTGTCGGCTTTTCGGTAGTTTCTGCGGCCTTCAGATTCTGCTTCAGTTACGTTACGAAACTTGATTTTACCCAATGAATCTTTATCGGCAACTGTGCCATCATCATTTCTAACAACTGTTTTGTAAACGTTACCGCGGAATGCACGGAAGTCAGATACATCTTCAGGAGAAAGCGGACGGTATACATCCATAACCCACTCACAAACGTTACCTGCCATGTTGTACAAGCCATAATCATTTGGCCAGTATGCGTTAACTTCTGCAGTGATATCAGCGTTATCGTTTAGTTTACCAGCGGTACCCATGTTATCACCACGACCACGTTTGAAGTTGGCCATCATTTCTCCTTTGAAAGAGTCATCTGCATTTCTGGTGATGTGACCATTCCAAGGGTATAAACGACGTTCAGTGATTAATTCTTCTTCAGTATTACCGATTAGACCAAGCGCAGCAAATTCCCACTCAGCTTCTGTTGGAAGTCTGTAGCGTGGAAGCAAAATTCCATCTTCCATTTTTACTTTACGGGTTGCACCTTCACCTTTTGATGGATCAAGATCTTCGATATCGTTTTTTACGAGACCTTCGTATTGCCCAGTTAAGTAGGCATCCGTGTTGAAGTGATTGTCGGCAACCTGTCCAACTCCGTCCATTTTTAGAACGCCTTCACGGATGAGAATAAATTCATTTACGCGGTCTGTTCTCCAAGCGCAATAATCGTTCGCTTGCAACCAATTTACACCAACTACAGGATAATTTTTGTAGGCTGGGTGGCGAAGGTAGTATTCAACGTATGGTTCGTTGAAGGCTAATTTATCACGCCAAACTAAAGTGTCGGGTGTTGCTTTTAGCGCCACATCTGGAAAATCCACGTCGTACACACGCTTCAACCAATAAAGGTAATCGCGGTAAAACTGATTGGTGATTTCGGTCTGGTCCATGTAGAAGGAAGAAACCGTCACACGACGTGGAGTATTATCCCAATCGTATTGAATTTCTTGTTCTGTTCTACCCATGGTGAAGGTTCCGCCTTCGATCAATACCAAACCAGGACCTGTTTCCTGTTCGACATAATCAACATTCAGATAACCTCCGTTTTTAGGATCGTTGTATGCCCAGCCAGTAGCATTGGATGCTTCTTTTTCGCAAGATTGCAATGAAATTACAGAAAGTGCGATGATTCCGGCAGAGATAAACCTTTTGGTTGTTG
>CANHIS010000138.1 GCA_947460255.1 Bacteroidota bacterium | reverse complement strand
GGGAGCCCGCGCCGCCCGATCGCTACGCTGAGGGCGGCGGCGTCGGCCTGCCGCCGCTGCCTCGACCCAGGACGGGCGCCAAGCCTGCGGCTCGCAAGCCCGCCACGAAGGTTGCTTGATGCTGACCCGCGACGACGCTCTCGCCCAGATCGTCAAGACGCGCGGCGTGCTGTGGTCCAGCCCGCAGCGGGTCTACAAAAACAGCGCCGGCAAACGCATGGCGTGGATCCTCGATCTGCGCCCGGCGCTGCTCGACGCCGCCTGTCTGGAACGGATCGCGTCCCGGTTCTGGGACGTCTACGGCGGGCGCGCCATCCAGCTGGCGGGACTGGAGATGGCGGGCGCGCCGCTTGTCGCCGCGCTGGCGCTGGAGGGACGGCGCCGCGGTCACGACGTCACCGCGCTGATCGTGCGCGTCAAGCGCAAGAAACACATGGGGGCGAAGGTCATCGAGGGCGCGCCGGACGACCGCCCGGTGGTGATGGTCGATGACGCGCTCAACTCGGGCCGCAACGCGGAACTGGCGCGCCAAAAGCTCGTCGCCGCCGGCCTCAAGGTCGCCGGGCTGTTCAGCGTCGTCGATTTTGGCTCCGCCGCCGGCGTCGCCTGGCGGTCGCGCCACGGCATCGAGGTCGTCAGTCTGCTGACGCTGGCCGACCTCGGCCTCACCTACGCCCAGCCGCATCAGCCCAAGACCGCCTACGAGGTGGCGTGGTCGTTCGCCGCGCCGCGCCCGAAACTCGACTTCGCCGTCGCCAAATCGAGCCCGGCGCTGTTTGAGGATCTGGTGATTTTTGGCACCGATTGCGGCGCGCTGTGGGGCGTCGAGCGGCGCACCGGGCGCATTGAATGGCAGCTGACCATCGCCGACAAGACCGGCAAGGGCTTCATCTCGTCGCCGGCGCTGCATCAGGGGCGCGTCTACATCGGCGGCTATGATGGTCGCCTGTACTGCGTCAACGCCCGCACCGGCAAGCAAATCTGGGCGTCGAAGTGCTGCGATTGGATCGGCTCCAGTCCGGCGATTGACGGCGACCGGCTGTTCATCGGCCTGGAGTACGCCGACAAGACGCGCGGCGGCGCGGTGGCGGCGTTCGATCTCGCCGGCAAACTGCTGTGGCGCAAGTTCACCGCCAAGCAGCTGCACTCCTCGCCGATCATCCACGACGGCCATGTGCTCACCGGCACCAACGATGGCGATCTGTGGGCGCTGACCCGCGATGGCGAACTCGTCAGCGCGGTGAAGACCAAAGGCCCGACGAAGTATCACGTCGCCGCGCAGGGCGATGTCGCCGTCGCCTGCGCCTTCGACGCGCTGTACGTCTGGAACTGGCGCACCGGCGAGGTGCTGCTGCGCCACGAGACCCCCGACATCAACTATTCCCGGCCGCTGATCGTCGGCGCGCGCGCCTTCTGCGGCTCGGCGGACGGCCACCTCTACGTGATCGACCTCGCGCCAGCCCCGCGCGTCGTCGAGGCGCTGCCAGCGGGCGAAAAGATCCACTCGTCGCCGGCGCTGATCGACGGCCAGGTGTGGGTTGGCACCTCGGCCGGCGAACTGCTGGCGATCGACCCCGTCAATCTCACCATCCTGCGGCGCTGGGCCTTCCCCGAGCGCCTGACCTGCACCCCGGTGAGCGACGGCGACCTGCTGTTCGTCCACGCCTACGACAACCGCATCTGGGCTGTGAGGGACCGATGAGCCAAGCGCGCGCCAACAGCCTCGACGCCCTGCCGCCGCTGCGCCCGCCGCCGGAGTGGGAGACGGACATGCGCCTGTTGGCGGCGTTGGGCCTGGGCCGCGACCGCGAACTGGCGCACGTCGCGCCGGGCGAACTGATCTTGCCGCGCTCGGTGTTCGACGACCCCGAAATCCTCGCTCTGCTCGAAGAGGCGTTCGAGGAGGACGGCTACGACATCGATGAGTTCCGCGTCGGCGACGAGGAGAATCGCCGCAATCCGCTGACGCTGCTGCCGATGTACTCGGATGAGGGCGAGGGCGAAGGTGAAGGTGAAGGCGAAGGCGAGGGCGAAGGGGAAGGCGAAGGGGAAGGCGAAGGCGGATTTGGCGCGGAGGGCGGATTTGGCGCCGAAGGCGGCCCCGCCGCAGACGGCTCTCCCGGCGACGACACCGGCGCCGGCTTGGGCGCCCTGAGCGACAGCGCGGGCCTGGGTGGCCTGAGCGACAGCGCGGACCTGGGCAGCTGGAACAGCGCGTCCAGCGCCGCCGCCGACAGCGGCCTGGCGGACGGCGCCCTCAGCGGTCAGCAGGGCGGCGCGCCGGCGGGCGATATGTCCGGGCTGTCCGATGCGTCCGGCGCCTGGGGCGGCTGGAATGGCGATCAGGGCGGCTGGGGCGGCTCGTGGGGCTCCAACTGGGGCGGCGCGCCGAGCGACGCCGGCGGCCCGACCGATGGCGGCCTCGGCGGGGCTCTTGGCGGCGGGCTCGATGGCGGGCTCGACGGCGGGCTGAATGGAGACCTCGGCGGCTCTTTGAGCGGCGACTTCGGCGGCCTGGCTGGCCTCGGCGGATTGAGCGGCGATCTTGGCGGCCTGGCTGGCCTCGGCGGGCTGAGCGGCGCTCCCGGCGACCCCAGCGCTCCCGGCGACCCCAGCGACCCTGACGGCCCGATGGGGCCGGAACTCGATCTCGGTCTGGATCCGAACGCCTTCAACGCTGCGCCGACGCTCGGACAGATCGCGGAGGCTCTCGCCCTGGTCCAGGAGCAAGACCCCGACCCCGACCTGCCGGCGCTCAACGCCTACGAGGCGAAAGCCGTTGGCGCGCCGTATCTCGGCGATAACAACACGGTGAACTCGACCGGCGCCTTCGGCCTCGGCGGCCCGCAAGGTCAGGCGTCGGGCGCCATCGGCTTTGGCGGCCCGCTCGGCGCGATCACCGATGCCGGCTTACAGATGGAGGAGGCGACGGAAGGCCTGCAAAGCGCCGTCGCACCGGCTACCAGCGGCATGGGCCAGCAGACGACCGCCACCGACCGCGACGACGCCGAAGCGTCGACCTCGGGCACGCGCGGCGGCGCCAACAACACCGAGGCGGGCAACAGCCCCACCGGCTGGAGCGCGCCCTCCGACGAGGGCTATGGCCCGACCGGCATCACCGCCGGCTACGTAGGGCCGTCGGACGAAGGTTACGGCCCTACCGGGCTGACGTCGGGCTACAGCGCCCCGTCGGACGAAGGCTACGGCCCGAGCGGCCTTGGCGGCCTGACTGCCGACGGAAGCGGGCAAGGCGTCGCCGACGCCTCTGGCGCGCTTGGCGCGCTTGGCGCTCCCACCGGCGACTCGATCAGCGGCGTCGGCGGCCAGCAGAGCGGCGTCAGCGATGAGACGGCGGGCGGCTACGGTCCCAGCGATTACGCCGGCGATGCCTACGGCGTTGGCGCGCAAGGGCAGGGCCAGGCGCAGGGGCTGGGCGGCCTCGGCGCACTGACCGGACTCGACAGCGACATCGGCACGACCGCGCCCGGTGATGCGCCCTATGGCTGGTCGACGCCGGATCCGGGTCCGTCGCGCGGTGACACCAGCGGGTTCTCGCCTGACGACGCCCCAGGCACGCAAAGCGGCGGCGGGCAGCCGGGCTCCACGTCGGGCTCGAGCGTCGGCCAGAATCCTGGCGGAGCGCCCGGCCTGGGCCAGACGCCGGGCGACGGCGCGCAGGTCGGCGGCCCCGGCGATGCTGGCTGGGGCTGGTCCTCCGGCCCTGGCGCCGGCTCGCCCGGTCAAAACCTCGGCGACGGCGCGCCATCGGGCGGCGGGGGGCAGGCGGGGGCGGGCACGCCGTCGCCGGCGTCGGGCGGCACGTCCGGCGCGCCACAGGGCGCGGGCGGCTCGGGCTCCAGCGGCCAAGGCGGCCAAGGCGGCCAAGGCGGTTCCGGCGGCCAAGGCGGGTCTGGCGGCGGGTCAGGCGGAACCGGCGGGCGCGCGACGCAGGCGGCGACCGCGCCGCAGGTGCAGCTGGCGCAAGCCCCTGTGACGTTGCCGGGCCTTCTCGGCGACACCTCGACCGGCCTTAAGGGCGCCCCGATCTCGCGTTCCGACAGCGGGCCGGGGCCGGGCGGGCTTTCCGCGATCGTCGGATCCGGCGTCGCCACCGACGACAAGCCGAACGAGAAGGACGCAGTCCGAAACCCGAACGCCCGCTACTACGACCAGACCGCGCCGCTGCGCGAGGTCGAGTGGCTGGCGCGGGCGATTGTCGGCGAGGCGCGCGGCGAACGCGCCCCGAACGCCAAGGAGGCGGTGGCCGCCGTCGTCAACAATCGCGCCAACACCAATTTCGACGACAAGGGCAACACCGTCGAGGCGCAGGTCACGGCGAAAGCCCCGAATGGCCGCTATCAGTTCAGCTTTTTGGATCCAGGCGATCCCAACAAAGCCGCCGTTGAAGCGGCCAAGGCCGCCAACACGCCGGCCTGGCAACAGGCGATGCGCATCGCCCGTGACATGCTGGAGGGCCGCCTCGACGACCCGACGGCGTTCGTCGATCCCAAGACCGGCGTCCGCATGGGGGCGACCGCCTACCGCAACACGCCGCAGTCGACCGACCGCTCCGGCTGGCATGCGCGCGGCGAGGCGCAGGGCAAGCTCGATATCGGCAAGCACACGTTCTCCCGCTTCACCGCGCCGTTGCAGAACTGGGCGCCAAACTCGTTCTTCCGCGGCCAGCCGACGGCGCCGCCGATGCCGCCGGCGCGTCCGGCGGAGCTCGACGCCGCCCGTCAGGACATCCCCGCCGCGCAGCCTCCCGCCGCGCAGCCTCTCGCCGCGCAACCCCCCGCCGCGCAACCGCCGGCGGCGCTGAAATTCACCGATCGGGCCGAGAACATCACCGTGCGGCCCGAGGCGCGCGGCGCGCTGGCCCTGCTCGCCCAATCGCTGGCCGCGCCGGCGTTCCGACCCGGCGACGAGAAGACCGCCGCGCGCGGCCCCAACCAGAGCCCGTACGGCGTCATGCCGCTCGCCAACATCCCGCGCGGCTCCATCGTCCTCGACGGCCTGCCGCCCGGCCCTGTGCCCTCGACCGAGGGGCGGCTGGGCGCCGGCCCGTCGGGTCCGTCGGTCGGCCAGGCGCAGAGCCGCGCCGACGACACGCGGGCGCTGGCGAGCGTGCGCGGCGCCAACCAGAGCCCGTACGGGACCATGCCGCTCGGCGCGCCGGGGGCCGCCCCGGCGATGGCCGGGCAGGCGCCGACGCCAGGGCGCGCCGCTCCCACGGCTGAGGAGATTTTCGCCGCCCGCGAGCTCATGGCGCCGACGCCGTTGCGGTCGCTCGCCCCCGCGGCCCTGGCGTCCGCAGCCCTTGCGTCCGCGCCGAACCCGTACGGCGTGCTAGGCCCGCTCGCGGCGCCGGTCGCCGCGCCCACGCCGACCTTCGCCCGCAACGACGTCGCGTTGCGGCCCGGCGATCCGCGCCTCGCCATGACGCAGCCGATCGCCCCGGCCAACATGCCGGCGTCGCAGATCCTGGCGCGCAGTCCGCTGTCGCTGGTCGATCCGATCCTCGCCGGCATCCCGCCGTCCGGCATCGCCCCTGACGCGCCGATGGGAGCCCCGGTCGCCGGTCCGCCTGGCGCGGCGCCGACCGGCTCCCGCCCCGGCGCGCTGGCGGGACCGCAAACCGCCCGCGAGCTCACTGTGCCGGCGACCGGGCGCGAAGGCCGCGTGTCGCAGAACCTCGACGAGACCCAGATGGGCACGCGCGGCGAGCGCTCGCGCGGCGACGGCAGACTGTCAGACTACGTCACGCCAGGCCGCCTGTTCGACGCGCCGATGGGCCTGGTCGTGCCGGGCTACGGCCTCGCCAACATCGCCAGCCGCCTCAGCACCGGCAAAGGCCTCGGCGACTGGTTCGTGCAGACGTTCGGCAACACCAATCCGTTTATGATCAACGACCCCGAGTTGCGGGCGCTGGCGCCGGGCTATGAGCCGCAGGGCGGACGCCCCGGCTCTGGCGGCGAGCCCGACCGGCGCGTGCCGCCGGTCCTCAACAATCTCGCCCCGACCAGCCCCTACGCCTACACGCCGCCCACCGGGGGGACCGGCGGGACGGGCGGGGGAGCCGGCGGCGGAGCGAGCGTCACCCCGCCGGCGTGGACGCGCCCCTACACGCCGCCCGCCGGCGATCTGCGCCGCTACGGCTTCGGCTCCGAACACGCCTTCTTCGGCGGCGGCGCCTGATTTTGATCTGAAGGAAGATCCCCATGACCGACGAAGATCAGCGCCTGGGTCGCGAGACCGCGGGCGGCGGCGTTGAGGTCGACCTCGACGACGAGGCCGCGGAGATCGTCGAGAACGACGACGGCAGCGCCGAAATCGATCTCGGGGCCGACGAGGCGCTCGTCGAGGAGCATTTCGCCAACTTGGTCGAGACGCTCTCCGCCAAAACCCTCGACGAGACCGCGACGACGCTGTTGCAGCTGGTCGAGGCGGACATCGACGCCCGCAAAGAGCGCGACGAGCGCTACGCCGAGGGCCTGCGCCGCACCGGCCTGGCGCCGCAGGACGAGGGCGGCGCGTTCGAGGGCTCCGCCGACGTCGTCCACCCGGTGCTGGTGAAAGCGGTGATCGACTTCCAGGCGGCCACCGTGAAAGAGCTGTTCCCGCCGTCCGGCCCGGTGAAAGACAAGATCATCGGCGCGCCCAACCAGCAGAAGGTCGAGAAAGCGCGGCGCAAGGCGCGCTGGCTCAACTACCAGATCACGGAGCAGATGCGCGAGTTCCGCCCCGACTTTGAAGAGGCGTTGTCGCAGACCGGGCTCGCGGGGGCGAGCTACCTCAAGTTCTACTGGGATCAGCGGCTGGAGCGCCCGCGCTGCGAGCCGAACTACATCGACGACGTGTTCTATCCCGCCACCGCCTCGTCGTTCGCCTCGGCGCCGCGCAAGACGCACCGCCAGCGCGTCCCCGCCGACGAGATGGCGCGCCGCGTCGCCTCCGGTATGTACGCGGCGGTCGACGGCGTCGAAGTCCCCGCCGATCCCGAGGCGAGCGCGTCGGGCGAAGAGGTGCGGCGCATCCACGGCGTTGAAGACTCCGCCGAGAACATCGATGGCGTGCGCACGCTCTTCGAAGTCTACTGCTTCCTGGCGCTGGAGCGCGACGAGCCCGACCCATACGTCGTCACCCTCGACGACAGTTCGCGCCGCATCATCGCCGTCTACCGCAACTGGGAGCCCGACGACGAGCACCGGCAGGCGATGGAGCACATCGTCGAACTCCCCTTCATCCCTTGGCGCGGCGGCTTTGTCGGCTTCGTCAATCTGATTGGCTCGCTGTCCAAGGCGGCGTCGGGCGCGCTCAACGCGCTGCTCGACGCGGCTCATGTCAACAACATGCCGACCGGATTGCGGCTGAAGGGCGTGCATGGACAGACGCTGGAGCCCTCGCCCGGCGAGATCGTCGAGGTCGACGGCGGCAACCTCGTCGACGACATCCGCAAGCTGTTTATGCCGCTCCCGTTCAATCCGCCGTCGCCGACGCTGTTCCAGCTGCTCGGCTTCCTGTCGCAGAGCGCGGAAAGCACTGTGCAGACGGCGATGGAGAAGCTCGCCGACAACAACGCCAACGCCCCCGTCGGCACGACGCTGGCCCTCATCGAGCAGGGCATGAAGGTGTTTTCGGGCATCCACGCCCGCCTGCACTGGGCGATGAGCGACTGTCTGCGCATCATCCACCGCCTCAACAAGCATTACCTTTCGACCGAGGACGTGAAGGACGCCACCGGCGAGATCCTCGCCGCGCGGCGCGATTTCATGGGGCCGATGGATGTCGTGCCGGTGTCGGATCCGACGATCTTTTCAGAAGCGCAGCGCATGATGCAGATCCAGGCGGTCATGCAGCGCGCCGACCTCAAGCCCGCCGTCTACAACCAGCGCGAGGTCGAGGCGGAGTTTTTGGACCGCATCCGCCTCGGCGAGTTCAAGGACCGCTTCCTCAATCCTGTCCCGAAGGCCGAGCACCTCAACGCCATCAACGAAAATGTCGCGGCGAGCTTCGGCAAGCCGGTGGCGGCGCTGCCCGAGCAGGACCAGCTGGCGCACATCATCTGCCACATGGAGTTCTTGATGAGCCCCGTGTTCGGCATGAACCCGCTCGTCGGCCAGAAGGCGGCGCCGATCCTGCTCAACCACCTGCGCGAGCACTTTGCGCTCTACTATCTGCAACGCGCCTACAACCGCATCGCCGAGGCCGCCGGCGTCGCGCCGGAGGCGCTGATCGACGTCAAGGACGAAGAGCTCACGCAGGCCTTCGACCAGTTGGCCTCGTCGGTGTCCTCGCTCGTCGTCGCCGGGGCGGCCGGCGACTTGCAGCAGTTCTTGCCGGACATCGCCCAGGTGCAGCAGTTCGCCAGTCGGTTCCAGCCGCAGGCGATCAACCCGATGCAGGTCGAACAGCAGAAGGTCGCCGTGGCCCAGCAGGACGTGCAGCAGCGCGGCCAGGCGCAGATGATGAGCGCGCAGGCCCGC
>CANHIS010000137.1 GCA_947460255.1 Bacteroidota bacterium | reverse complement strand
TGCGTGATCGAGCCCGTGCCGGCCAGCACGTCGATGCTGCCGCTGCTTGCCGCCGTGCTTGTCGTGCGGATGTCGGCCGTGCCGGTGAGCGCCACGCTTCGCGCGGCGATGACGCTGATGTTGCCGCTGGTGCTGGCGATGTCGGCGTTGGCCGTGATGTCGCTGCCTGCACCCTGTGCTTGGATGAGGATATTGCCCGTGCCATGCGCGCTGACCGCGATGCCATCAGCATCTGCGCCATCGCCCAGCACGATGTTGCCCGCACTGGTGCGCAGCACAATCGCACCATTGGACGCCGAGACCGCATCCGACCAGGTCTGCGCTGTGGCCAGCTGGGTGCTGCGGTTGCTGGCGTGGGTTTGATTCACCGCCACCGTCACGCCCGCCACGCTGAGATCCGAGGCCTCGCTGATGAAGGCCCCGCCGCTGCCGGTGCTCAGCGCCAAGGTCGCAACGCTGGTCTCCAGGGCGTCCGTGCCACTGCCTATGCCTGCGCTCGACCCAGCCGCCACATACAGCCCGCTGGCACTCACATCGGCCAGCGCATCGCCGTCGAGCACCGCACCGCCTGCGACCAACGCCACATCGGCCGCCGACGTGATCGAGCCCACCGAGATATCCCCACCGGCCTGCAAGAACACATCCCCCGTGGCCGAGATCGAACGCTCCGTGCGGGCCCCGCCCGTGGTCACCATCGAAATCGCGCCGCCGGCCACCAGTTCCACGGTGCCAGCAATGTTGCTCATGTCGGCGTTGAGCCCCAGGGTCAAAGCACTGCCGGCGCGCAGACCTATGGATCCAGCCGGGGTGCTCAGAAAACCGGCTGCGGTCGGCGTGATCACCAGATCGCCCGGCGTCTCGCTGCTGCTCGACAAGGTCTGGATGTAGATGCCCGCGGTGGCGCCCGCGCCCGTCTGCTGGGCCTGCAAAATGGTCAGGGCGCCGCCGCCAGCGGTCTCCACGACCCGGATGTCGGCATTGGACACCACCCGCCAGGAGGTGAGCGTGCCGCTGCCCGAATGCTCGGACACATCAACGGTCAAAGCGCCCGTGCCGGAGTTGTAGGCCGACACCTGCCCGTACATGCGGGTGCTCGCGTTCGATGAACTGATCACACTGATCCAGTCGCCGGCCGTCCAAGCCCCGCCCGTGGCGGTGGTGAGCGTCCGGGCGCCGGTGCCCACGGTCAAGCTGCTTGTGGAGGTCGCGTCCACCGCGGCTTCGGTGCCGGTGTTGATCAACACCATGTCCGTCACTTCGGTGGCGAACAGGTCGATGCCTTGATGCGCCTGCACCGTCAGCCGGTTGCCCTGCAGGGCCTCGCTGGAAAGCCCGTCACCCAAAGAAGTGCGGGTGTCGTTGAACTGCGTGACCTTGCCGCCGGTGGAATACAGGGTGATGTTTTGGTAAGCGCTGGTCTGCGACAGATCGGTGCTGGCCAGCACGCGGTTGCCGATGGCGATGTCGCCGGTTGCATCGAGCTTGACCGCGCCCTTGATCGCCAGCGGTGGCTGGGCTGCAATATTGATGTCTTCAATGCGGATGCTGCCGGCGTACACCTCCAGCGGCGCATGAAAGGTGAACTGGTTGACGCTTTGCACGCCGCCGATGCGCACCGCGCCCTGCCCGGCTGTGGCGTGCGCGCTGGCGCCGCTGCCCGTGTAGTGGCCCAGCACGATCTTGCTGAACCCACCGTCCTCAATGCGGCTCAGCTCAAACAAGGACAGGTTCAGCGGGGTCGAAATCTGACCACTGGGGTCACCCACCTCCATGCCCAGACCCAGGGTCTTGCTGCGCATCTCCAGCACGCCACCGGTGGACTGTAGACGGCCGCTGTCCAAAATGTTGATCTCATCGCCTTCAAGCAAGATGTTGCCGCCATTGATGTTGACGACATCCTTGAACTCGATCAGCGTGGCGCCTCGAATGATGAGGTTGCCGCCCGTGATCGTCAGCTTGCCGGAAAAGGTGACGATGCCCTCGGTATCGATGGTCAGAGGCCCTGCCAGGGTGACATCTTTGTCGAAAATCACCGAATTGGGCAAGTTGCCGCTGACGCCGCCTATCGTCAAGGATTCCAGCGGATCGGCGCTGCCGATGGTGCCAAAGATCTGGATCGGGCCGATGGCCTGCAGACTCAGATGGTCGGCTGTGGCGTCGCCATTGCCATCCAAGGTGGAAAACCCATCGACGCCAACAAGCAGTCGCCCATTGCCCGAGCCCCCGGACGTGTAGGTCGACGTCAGGGTGGTCGAGCCGTTGATCGTGATGGCGGCATCCTGGATCTGGCCAGTTGCAATCGACTGCGAGCCAGCCAGTGTGGCCTGCTCAACAGCATAGCTGGCCAGACCCCAAGCCAGCCGGCCGGTGTCGTCCTCGATCGCCACGCGCCGGCTCTGCGCCGCATCGAGCGGCAGCGCCAGCACCTGGGCCGCAAAGGCCTCGCCTTCGTCACCGGGGCTGTCGCTGTCGCCGTGTATCGCTGCATCGACGCTGTGACCCAACTCTTCCAGCAAGACCGCCAAAATCTGCGTATCGGAGCCTGTCTCGGCCAGCCAGGCGGCGCTGACAAAGACCGTTGCACCGCCCGAGGGGCCCTGGGGCGTGAAGCCGGCCAGGGTCGAGCCCATGGTCTGGGCGTCGGCCAGCAGCCACTCGATTGACACCTGCCCCTGCACCCATTGCTGGCGCACCTGCTCAGCCCGCTCCAGCGGCTGATCGCCGTCCGATAGACCCTCCGACCCGCCCGGGAACAGTGCCAACAGGCCCTGGCCATCCAAGGCGCCCAGGTACTGGCTCATCAAGTCGCTGGCCTGCTGCCGCAGAGACAGCCAGCGGTCGGCGGCCGTGCCCTCGGCCGACGCAGCACTTACCAGGGTCACATCACCCAAGGCCAGAGTCTGCCCAGGCCGGCTCGATGCCCACAGCACGCCCGGCACATCGGCCGAACTCGCCAGGTCGAAGACGGCCGATGCATCCGATACGGCCCCTTGCCGGTCGCCCTGAGCCTGCAAGGCGTGCACCTGCAAGTCTGCCGTCAGCGGCGTCGCCTCGGCTTCGGGCCAGATCGTGGACAAAGCCGCCGCCAGCGGCGTGGCCGACAGGAGCCACCGAGGCTCCAGCGCCTCCAACCCAAAGCGGCGCATGGATCGCTGCCGAGCCGCGGGTGCAAGCGGGGCAAATGGCGGTGGGTTTGGAAGGGACATCGTCAGTTCGCTCTTCGTGAGGGTCGGCAGCGTGTCAGCGGCTGCGAACAAGCCGGATGTAGGCGGTATCTGTCAGCAAGGCCCGCTCGACCCCACCCGGATCAGGCAGCACCGAGAAGTCAACCTGCCAGGCCCGCTGGGGCGACGCCCCCGAGGCCCGGGTCGAGGACCAGTACTGCGCCAGATCGCTGCCCACCGCGTCACCGATGAATGCGGCCGGCAACAGCGATCCGCCGGGGCTGAGGTTGTTGCTCAGCTGCAAAAGCCCCTGCAGCTCTTTTTTGGTCGGCAGCCGCCAGCCACTGTTATAGCCCGCATAGCTGCCCCAGCTGCTGGTGGCCAGAGCTGCCGTACCGGTCATGCGGGTGGGTGTGCCAGTGCAGCTGCTGCCCGTCCACTGGGCGCCCTCCGAACACAGTTTCCACATCAGGGTATCGGTCTCCACCATGCCAAATCGGGCGTTGACGCTGTAGAACACCGGCGCCGCGGCGGCCGGCCGCGACAGCACGTACCAGCTGAGCGCGTCATTCGGGTTCTCATCACTGAGGCCACCGGGCTCGCCGCGAGCCCCGAAATCCACCGCCCAGGCCACGGCCGCGCTGCTGCCGATCACCAGATCAGAGGCCTTGACCACTGGGTAGGGCGTGTTGAGCAAAAAGCCCAGCTGGGTCTGCAGCACCTGCTCGCCCGAATCGGCCAGCGTGAGCAACTCGGCCGCGGTGGGCAAATCCACGCCGCGCGCCGGCAAGTCTTCAGCACCGAGCTTGCCCGCCCAGATGATTCCGGTCACGTTGTCGCGAATGGCCGGCGTTCCCTGGTGCGTGATGGCCTGCAGCCTGGGCGGGGCCTCAGGCGCACCGCCCCCGCCGCCGCCGCAGGCACCGAGCCCCAAAGTCAGGACGACCAGCAGAGTCCGCCCGAGCACCTGAAAGGTGCAATTCTTGGTGGCGTTAAATTTCATCGCACATCACTCCAAAAAATCAAGATCAGACGGTTTCGTAATCAAACAGCAACTCGGAAGTCGAGGCCAAACCGGCGCTCAGGGGCTGCAGAGCGGGCAAGCCCAGCACAAAGGACGGCTCATCGTCCTGGCTCAAGCCATAGGCCAGGTCGGACAGCAGCAGGTCGTCGTCGGTGACCTCATCGTCAAGCATGACCCAGTGGCTCTCGCGCCCTTGGAAAGACATCTGTACGCTGGGCTGCACCATGCTGCTCAGGTAAGCCTGCGCCTGCACCGAGGAGTCGACTGCGGCCATGCGGCTCAGGCTGGCCGAGCTCAGGCTCTGAGCCAGTTGGCCGAAGCCGTCGCTCGGGCTACCGCCTTGTGCCAGATGGGTCGCGCTGCGGCTGACCTGGCTGGCCACCTCATCGCGCGCCAGCATCACCCTCTGCGGCGGCACATCACCCGCCAGCTGAACCTGGGCGTACACGCCGCTGCGATCGACCAGGCGGTAGTACACGCCTTCGGCATTCATGCCGCGCGAGACCACGCCGGTGGGCGCGGCAATCTGCAGTCGATCGGCCTGCACCCGGACCACCTGGTCCGAGCTGCCCGCCTGGGCACTCGACTGGCCATAGCCATAGATCGACACGCTCTGAGCGCGGATGCCCATCGTGCCATCAGACGGCCCCGCCAGCGTGATCTGACCCTGTGGGCTGTTCAAAGCCACCGAGCCACGCAGCACCGTGCCTTGCGCCCCACCGGTGGCATCAATCAGACCGACTTCAATGCCTTTGGCAGCCGCGATGGTGACCAAGCCACCTGGGGTGACGATGCGGGCATCGCTGGCCATCCGGACCTCACCTTGGTCAGCCCGCAGAGCCAGATAGGCGCCGGTGTTGGACACAAGGTCGGCATGCAGTTCCAGGTCGCCCTGGCTGGCGACAAAGGTGGAGTGGGCTCCGATCTGCCAGCTCGCTGCGCCGCCTGGGGCACCGAGGCGCACGGTCTGGCCGCTGATCAGCAGCGACTGAGCGGCCTCAGCCCACAGGGCCGGTGACATCACCGTGGTTGTGGTCGCCGCGGTGCCGATGCGCACCGACTCAAAACTGCCGTCCAGCATCTGCTGGGCCAAGCCATCGAGGTCTTGTTGACCCAAGGCGAAGTCCTGGACCGATCCGGCCAGGGTCGCGCCTTGCAACACCAGATGGGCCGCACCGCCGCCGTCAATCACCAAGTCCTCGTCCACGGTCAGGCTCTGCGTGCCCAGCACCAAGGTCGCACCCGCCTCCAGCACGATGGAGCCACCGGCTTGACCAAAGCCAGCCAGCCGGATCTGGCTGGCCGACAGGCTCAAGGTCGCGCCACTCTTGACCAGGATCGAGCCGCGAATGTCGAGCACACCACCGGCCACAGTGACCTCGATGCTCGAATCGCTGTTGACGACCAAGCTGTCAGAAATCAGCACATCGCCAGCCTGCCTCAAGTCAGCGGCATTGAGGTGTGTGGTCGAGCCCGAGCCCAAGATGGTCAGCCCCTGACCCTGCAATGCGCCCTGGATAAAGACGCCACCGGCTGCAATCTTGTTGCCATCGGCATCGCGGGCCGAGCCCGAAGCCACCAGCACCAGCGGATCACGGAAGACCAGGCTTTGCGCCGTGCCGCCGACCACCGGCGCGGTCAGCCAGATCTGCTGCCTGGGGTCCTGGCTGCCGAGCAAGATGCGCTCAAAGCCGTCTTGCAGCAGACCCAGTTCGGCCAAACTCAGGTACAAGCCCGAATCGATCCCTTGGCTCGGCGCACCCATCTGTCCGCCCAAGATGTCGCCCAGCACGATGGGCGCGAGCGTGGGCGACTGGCTGAGCAAAGCCTGCCACTGGCCCTGATCGATCTGGCGCACCGCCGTCTCCAGCGTCAGGCCCGCCAGGCTGACCGCCTGCGCAGGCGCGGTGAACTCAATGCTGCCGCTGCCGGCCAGGGCGGCCCCAAGGTCCACATCCACACCCTGGATACGCACCGGCTGATCGCCGTAAAACACGCCCTGGCTGTCCGCCGAGAGCACGAAGGGGCCTTCAGTGGCGCGCACCTGCACATCGCCCGTGGCGCTGCTGGCACGCTCGATGCTGGCTCCCGTCTTGCCCTGGATCTGCAGATCACCCGCTTCGCTGCGGATGCTGCTCTGTGGGCTCTGCTGCACGGCCCCGTCAAGCGCCTGCACCGACAAGTTGGCGCTGCCCTGCATCTGAACATCGCCGCCAAAGGCGATGTCGCCATCGGTCACACGCAAGCTCAGATCACCCTGAGATCGAATATCGGACAGCGTCAGCGCATCGGCTTGATCGATGGAGGCGCCGCCCGCCCCGATATCAAGCGACAACCCATTCACATCGGTGCTGAGCGGCTGTGTGGCCGTGCCCACGCTCTGAGCTGTCACGCGCAGGCTCGCAGCGCTGATGTGAGCGCCATCGGTGGAATCATCAGCGCCGACCAACGAACCGGCCACACTGAGCGTCACGCTTTGGCCGTTGGCCCTCAGATCGCCCAGACTCAAGCGGCTGCCCGAAACCGTCAAAACGACATCGCCGCTGGCGGTCACGCTCTGCGCCACCACACTGCCGCCAGCGCTCAAGCGGAAGGCGCCGGTATTGGCGCTGACCACCGTGAGGTCGCTGGTCTGGCTCAAATGGGCCGCTCCACTGAGCAGGCTCAGGCTGGCCACTTCAGTCTCAAATGCATTGCTGGCCGAACCGACGCTGCCGGCCGTCACATTCAAGCTGCTGGCCGTGATGTCCACGTTGTCGCTCGCACCATCGCCATCGAGCAGCGCGCCGGCCACGTTCAGTGTCACGCTCTGGCCGCTGGCCACCAGGTCGCCCACAGTCAGGCTGTTGCCCGAGCCGGTGACCGTCAACACGACCGCACCGCTGGCGCTCAGGCTCTGCGCCAGCACGCTGCCGGCCGCGCTCAGGGTGAACGCAGCGGTATTGGCGCTGCCAAGCGTCAGTGCACCGGCCTGGCTGACAAAGGCTGCGGCGCTGACCAAGGTCAAGGCGGCCACCTCGGTCTCCAACGCGTCGGCGCTGGTGCCCACGCTGGCCGCCGTCACATTCAGGGTGCCCGCTGTGATGTCCACGTTGTCACTGGCCCCGTCGCCATCGAGCAGCGCGCCGGCCACGCTCAAGGTCACGCTCTGGTTGCTGGCCGTCAGGTCAAGCACGCTCAAACTGTTGCCCGCGCCGGTCACTGTGAGCGTGACCGCGCCGCTGGCGGCCACACTTTGCGCCACCGCGCTGCCGCCTGCTCTGAAGCTGAACACACCCGTGGTGATGGCGCTCAAAGTCAGGTCGCTGGCTTCACTCAGATAGGCCGCGCCAACGCCAGTGTTCAGTCTCAGGGTGACCGCTTCGGTCTCGAGCGCATGGGCGCTCGTGCCGACGCTGGCCGCCGACACATTCAAGCTGCCCGCTGTGATGTCCAGGTTGTCACTGGCTGCGTCGCCATCGAGCAGGGCACCGGCGACGTTGAGGGTCACAGTCTGGCCCGCTGCGCTCAGATCGGCGACGGTCAGGCTGTTGCTCGCTCCGCTAACAGTCAGTTGCACCGCGCCGCTGGCCGCAGCCGTCTGCACCACGAGGTTGCCGCCTGCGCGCAGGTCCAACATACCCGTTGTGGCGCTACTGACCACAAGCGCGCTGGCTTCGCTCAGATAGGCTGCGCCACTGCCGGTGTTCAGGCTCAGATTCACCGCTTCGGTCTCGACCGCGTTGCCGCTCGTGCCCACGTCCGAAGCTGTCACACTCAGGTCGCCGGCCGTGATGTCCACGTTATCGGGCGACGTGTCGCCATCGAGCAGCGCGCCAGCCACATTCAAGGTCACGCTTTGGGCACCCGCATTCAAGCCGGCGATGGTCAAATCGCCACTGCCGACCGTGATCGTTACCGCGCCGCTGGCTGCAGCCGCCTGCACCGCCACGCTCCTGGCAGCGCTCAGGCTCAGGACGCCGGTGGTGGCGCTGCTGAGCGTCAGCGCGCTGGCCTGGCTCAGATAAGCCGCGCCGGTGCCTGTATTAAGGCTCAGGCTGGCCACGTCGGTCTCCAGCGCATTGCCACTTGTGCCCACACTGGCCGCCGTCACATTCAGGCTTGCGGCGGCGAGGTCGACGTTGTCGGACGTCGTGTCGCCGTCCAGCAGTGCGCCTGCGACGTTGAGCGTCACAGCTTGGCCGGTTGCCGTCCAGTTGCCCACGCTCAAGCTGTTGCCCGCGCCCGTGACCGTGACCTGCACGGAGCCGCTGGCCGATGCCGTCTGTACCACCAGGCTGCCGGCTGCGCTCAGGCTCAGGGCACCGGTGGTGGCACTGCTGACCGTCAGGGCG
>CANHIS010000136.1 GCA_947460255.1 Bacteroidota bacterium | reverse complement strand
GAAATAGAAAATTCAATTGGAAATTTGTTCGCTTAAATCCGTGAAAAGCCTTTACAAGCTATCACAATTTCTAAAATAAAAGCCATTTAACCAGTTTACAAGAAATCGCAAAACAAAGCTTTGAAACGTTTGGAAATAATTTGAAAGTCAAAGGCAAAAAGAAAATATTCAGAAAGCCTGGAAAATCCAATTTGCTTTGTTTGCTTTACACTTTCGATAAAACTTGCATTCAGATATTCAGGTTGTTGGTTCATCTTAGAATTGAATCGCAAACCCAGCTTAGAATCTATTGATGGTTTTCTGAAAAATGCGAATCTGAATTTTCAGTATAATTCTACAAATCAATGGTTTGCTAAAATCTGAAACAGAAAATCTTTTCAGAAAGCCTCTCGCCTATTCTATCGAAAATACGAAAATGAAAATTCTCAGACTCTCTAAAAACAGAACATGAAACATTTAGTTAAATGGCTTTTATGCTCTTAGATCAACAATGAAACGATGAATTTCCAAAATAAAGCAAACGTAAAAAAGCTTGTAAAGGCTTCAGCAGGAATCAATTGAAACTCTATAGAAAACCGACCCGAAGCTAACAGGCGCTTAGCAGCATTCGGGCATTGGAAATCCTAATAAAGATAAAGTTGCTTGGAACTTTGCGTTTTCAAATGTACATTTGAGACAACTTATCCCGAACGCCGCCAAGCGCCGGACCGTTGGCAGCAAGTGTAGCGCATTCTCTAAAATAACAAGCAGATAAACATATACTTAGCAACGAAATTTGAAGAAACCATTCACATAGATGATAAAATAAGTATAGTTGATTTAATAAACAGACTACTTGAACAAGATGTTGAAACTAACAATTTAATTGTACTTTTGAAAAGTGGAAGAACAAGGCTACATAGAGATTAAATTGGATGGTACAATAGGTAACAAACCTTTGAAACCTATTGACATTGACATTGCTGATATAAGAGAAATCATCAGCGA
Source organism: Bacteroidota bacterium (assembly GCA_947460255.1). Taxonomy (GTDB): domain Bacteria; phylum Bacteroidota; class Bacteroidia; order M30B66; family M30B66; genus CAMCXT01. The sequence goes on along the minus strand of CANHIS010000136.1, from coordinate 7,554 downwards.
TGTTGAGACTTTTTTATATCCAACAAGGGGAGAAAAAGCTGAACGTCCTCACATTTCTTATAAAATTGAAGAAGGGTCTGCCCGCAATTTATTCTACCTTCCTATTTCTGGAGTATTGCTTTTCAATGGCTTGAGTACTGAAATTAGTAACAGAGGGAACATTGACTTTTTGGATAACAAACGAGCAGAAATTATTGATAAGTTTCAAAGAAGAGCAGCTGAAAAGAATCTTGAAATTTCATTCTATACTTCAATCAGAAAAGAACCAATTTTAAAGATAGGCAAAGACACAGAATATTTCAAAATAGCGGCAACATTTATTGAAACTGAATTTGTTCTTTATGGCAAAATCAATGAAGAAGGTGGGAATAATCCAAATTTTCATCTGTTGACAAAAGAATATGGAAAGTTAGTTATTAGCGCAACAGAGCAGCAGTTGTTAGAAGGCGAAAAAAGACTATTTAAAATTTATGGAGTCAGAGCAAAGGGCAAACAAAACCTTGCTGATGGAAAACCATTCGATTTGAAATTAGTTGATTACATCACTTATAACCCCAATTATGATGAGCATAAATTAGATATGCTTATTCAAAGAGCATCTGCACAATGGAATAAAATACCTAATGTAGATATTTGGCTTCAACAAATAAGAGGAGGCATGAATGGATAGTATTTTATTAGACACATCCTTTTGTATTCGATTGCTTAAAAGTAATGATGATTTACATCAAAATGCAAAAGACTATTTCAAATACTTTTTAGAAAAGAAAATTGAAATTTATCTATCATCAATAGTTGTAGCTGAATATTCAGTAAAAGATGATCCAGCAAATTTGCCACTTGAGTTTGTGAAAATTATCCCTTTTGACTTCTTCGACGGCAAAACGGCTGGAGAGTTTCACTCCATATTACTTGGTCATAGAGAACAAGTAGCAAACATTGAAAGAAATGTGATAAAGGATGATTGTAAGTTAATAGCACAAATATTTAATAGAAATGTACAAGGCTATATAACCAAAGACCGTAAATCATTCAGACAAATTATAGAACCCATTAAAGAATCGAGAAGTTTTAGTCTACAACTACTAGATTTGGAAATTCCACTAATTGAATTTAAAGGGGAACTTTTCTAACTAAAAGAGATAGAACAATTACTTGAACACCCAATAAAGTCCGAAGTTTAAACAGAAAGAGACCAAAACACCAGCTGCCAACAGCGGTTTTGCGCAACGCGGGGATTTGAGTTTCAAAAAGTCATCAAGTTGCTTGGAAGTTCACGTTACTTTTGATACATTAGATCTCTGAAACCCGCGCAGCGCAAAGCCGCGGATCGTTAGCTGCAACCCTCCTGCTCATTCGGCGAATACTTATAACATCAACTACTTTAACTCAACTTATGAATACTTTATTTAGAATCTCATGACGACCATTAAACTAGTTACAGTAATAAATGCTTCAGTTGAAAAATGCTTCAATGTTTCAAGAGACATTCAAATACATGAATTATCTGCTAAAGGAACTAATGAAAAAGCAATTGCTGGTAAAATATCAGGTCTATGTGATTTAAATGATGAAATAACTTGGCAAGCAAAGCACTTTGGAATAAGACAAAAATTAACTGTGAAAATTTCAAGAATAGATCCTCCATCATTCTTTGAAGATATAATGTTAAAAGGCGCTTTTAAATCAATGCGACACGAACATCATTTTAAGAAAGTAAATGATAATACCGAAATGACAGATATATTCATTTATGAAGTACCATTTGGCATTCTCGGCATTCTGTTTGACAAAATAATCTTAAAAAAATATATGACAAATTTTTTGCTTGTAAGAAATAGTACTATAAAACAAATAAGCGAAATAAAGGGCAGCAGCTAACAACTGGTTAGCGCAATTCGGGCATTTGAAGTTCTCATAATCATCAAGTTAATTGGAAATCTTCGTTCACTTTGATACATTTGGGACAGCTTTCCCGAACAACGCCAACCAGCAAAACGTTAGCGGTAACCTATTCCAGTCATACAGTAAAACTTAGCATCAATGAACTTTAGCATAGTGAAATACTTGGAGAAAAAAGAACTTCAAGACAAAGCTTATAGAGCCGAGATATTGTTGAATTCAATTGAATTAGAAAAATCTATCGAAGACTTTATTCTTTCTTACTTTTTTCATGAAAATGTAAATCTGCAAAAGAATCCTGAGAATAAATTTCATTATTACTTATTTGAAGATTCAAAAATGCTATCATTCGACAATAAACGCGAAATGTTACGAAGAATATTAAATGTCGAGAAATATTTAGATTCTCAAGAAACGAAGCTATTGAACAAGAATATTTCAGAGATTATTGAATTGAGAAACATAATTGCTCATAGACGGAGAAAAGAAAATCTTGATCTAATGATGAGATTCGATGGAGAGGCATTTTCTTACAGTACTTACAAAATTGAAGAAAATAAACTGATCATTGTTGAGAAAATATTTACTAAAGAACAATTTCAAAAGAAAATAGGGCTGATAGAAGACCTGATTAAAAAAATAGATGAATTAACTAAAAGAATTTTGAAAAAAAATTAGGCAACCGCTAACAGGCGCTTAGCAGCATTCGGGCATTGGAAATCCTAATAAAGTTCAAGTTGCTTGGAACTTTGCGTTTCCAAATGTACATTTGAGACAACTTTCCCGAACGCCGCCAAGCGCCGGACCGTTAGTGCCTATGCTGAGTAAGACAATCCAAATGAAATATATCAAGCTCTTAGTATTACTTCTTATAAGCAACTTTGTTTCTGGACAAATAAAAGTTATCGACTCTCTTCTCACAGAATCTGTAAAGGTTTTTCCTAAAAAACACAGAACGTATAATGAGTTTAATGGTAATTATGCGATTAAATACGGCTTTAAGCTAGCAGAAGGATGGAGAAGAGACTCTTGTAATGGTGGATATGGAAAAGAGATGGGTAGTAATCCGTATATAGATTTTACTGAATGTCAATTTATTAAGACAAATTATGGCAATAATTTTGTTTATTTCTATTATAAAAGAGGTAAAAATTATTCTGGTAGAATTAAAGAAAAATTTGAATTACTAGGTACTCAAGAAGAAATAATTTTCCGTGGAAGATGTCGTAATGGAAAGCTGCAAGGAAAAGGGACGCTCACAATATCTGAAACGAAAGAAATTGTTGCAGAATGTTTTTTTGAAAATGGAGAATTAGTTGGAATAAGTAAAATTTGGGATTACAAATTAAACACTGAGACAAGAACAATATATGTCAGAGGAAAAACAAATCCATCAAGCTCAACCAAAATTGAAATTTCACCAAATAAATAATGTTTATTGCTGTAAATAAGAATAGCACAGGCACTAACAACGGCTAGCCAAAATTTGGGCATTTAGGAAGATTGAGAATTTCGATTTCTTTGTAAATTCGTCGATAAGTGAAGGATCTCGTTCACCAGTCCCAAACTTCGGCTAAAGCCGCAAAACGTTGGCAGCAATACTTTTTTCGCTCCAGATAAATCACTACATTCGCACCAAAGACATTCAATAATTCTACATCATGGACTTTAAAGACCAGCTTAAACAACTTGCAGACAGAACATTAAAACTTAAAGATCAAATTCAAACCGAAGAAGCTACAAAAAATGCATTCATAATGCCTTTCCTTCAGATTCTTGGTTATGATGTTTTCAACCCTTTAGAAGTTGTGCCTGAATTTGTTTCAGACATTGGTTTAAAGAAAGGTGAAAAAATTGACTATGCTATTTTCAAAGATGGAACTCCAACCATTTTAATTGAATGCAAACATTGGAATCAAAACTTAAATGTTCATGATGGACAGCTTTTAAGATATTTTCATGTTTCAAAAGCCAAATTTGGTTTGCTAACAAATGGAATTTCATATAGATTTTACTCAGATCTAGTTGAAGCAAATAAAATGGATGAGAAACCATTCTTAGAATTCAATATTAGTGATATAAAAGATAACCAAGTCGAAGAATTAAAAAAGTTTCATAAGAGTATTTTTGATGTTGAAAGCATTGTAAACACAGCAAGTGAACTGAAGTATACAAACGAATTAAAGAACATTCTTCAACAAGAATTTGCCAATCCAACACCTGATTTTGTAAAACACTTTGCAAAAAAAGTTTACCCAGGCGTTATTACTGCCAAAATATTGGAGCAGTTCACCAACTTGACTAGAAAATCAATCAGTCAACATATTTCTGACTTAATTACAGAAAGATTAAAAACAGCTTTAAATAAAGAAGATCAGGCTGCGAAAGAACAAGAAGCTATTGATCAAGCTGAAAAACAAAAAGTTGAGACAAGCAAAGTAGAAACGACTGAAGAAGAGTTAGAAGGTTTCATGATTGTTAAAACAATATTACGACAAAAAATTGCAGCGACTAGAATTTCTCACAGAGATGCGCAATCCTACTTCGCAATTTTATTAGATGACAATAATCGTAAGACCATTTGCCGCTTATATCTAAATGGTTCGAAAAAGTATTTCGTGACATTAGATGAGGCGAAGAAAGAAGTGAAAAATGAAATAAACACACTTGACGAAATTTTCAATTATTCAGAGACTCTTTTCCAAGTAATTGACAGTTTAGAGAAAGGTAAATAAGTACAGCTGCCAACAGCGCATTTGCAAAACCGGGGTTTCTTAGACAATTTGAGAAATTCCGGTTTTGTATTACATTTGAGTTCGAAGAAACATTTCGATCCAAAATCCCCGGCATCGCAAATGCGCGGACCGTTATTGGCAAGCAAGTTTGAAAGTAACGGCCTATAGATTGCCAGACTATAAAATTTGTCTAAATTTGTCTAACAAGAATGACGAATATGGAAAGCCTAATTTCAAGAATCACTATAGATCAAGACATTTGTCACGGAAAGCCAACTATAAGAGGCTTGAGATATCCTGTTGAAAATATATTAGAATTACTGGCTTCAGGGATGTCAATCGAAGAGTTAATTAATGATTATCCCGATTTGGAAAAGGAAGATTTCCTTGCTTGTCTAGAATATGCATCTAAACTTCTTCATGTAAAAAGTATTCATAGAATCGCTTCATGAAATTTATTGTTGATGCACAATTGCCAAAATCTTTATCCGATTTGTTAAATTATAGAGGTTTTGACTCGATTCATACTCTGGAATTGCCAAATAGAAATTCAACATCTGATAAGGCGATAACAGAAATTGCTATTGAGGAAAAAAGGATAGTTATTACAAAGGATAATGATTTCCTTGAGTCATTTATATTAAATTCAAAACCTGAAAAATTAATTGTTGTGAGGACAGGAAATATCCCAAATCCTATTTTACTAAAAATATTTGATAAAAATCTTGAATTAATTAAGTCAATGATCTCAAGAAGCAATTTGATAGAGATTACAAGAAGTGAAATTGCTGAACACGAATGATTGCAAGCCAATAACAGCGGTTTTGCGCAACGCGGGCATTTGTGTTTCAAAAAGTCATCAAGTTGCTTGGAAGTTAGCGTTACTTTTGATACATTAGATCTCTGAAACCCGCGCTGCGCAAAGCCGCGGACCGTTAGCTGTCAGGCAAAGAGACGCAACACAACAAAGACAATGAGAAATATTTTGACACTTTTATTATTGACAATACTCTTGACAAACTGCAATAATTCACAGACAAAAACTGTTGACAAAAACGACCGATTTGAACTTATTCCTGAACCAGACAGACACGACAGATTATTAGGCGAAGCTATTCAAAAACTCAAAACTATTAATTGTGACTTTCTTTTGCCAGACACTTCACTTGGCGGAATAGACTTGAGAAATTCAAAAAGTGCAGACAAGGTAATTGGTACTGACAATAAAATTGACGAAAGAGAGGAATATCATTTTTACTCACTTATGGACACTGAAACATTAACCTTGACACAACATCCAGGTGACGGGAAAAACCAAATATCTGTTTTTAACGTTTCATATTCCGACAAAGCAGACCACGGATACAAGAAATTAAATATTGAGACCTTTCAAACAGAAAAGGGAATTAAACTTGGTCTGACAAAAGAACAAGTTATTAAAAAACTTGGTAATTGCTATGCCGTTGTTGACAGCACAAAAGACTGCGTTGAAATTTATTACAGAATAGAAAACCCAAAAGACAGCAAAACAAAGATTTTAGAACGTAATAATATGCCTGTTTACTATGCGACATATACTTTCTGTAAAAACAAATTGAGATATTATGAATTTGGATTTGAATACCCGTAATAAAAATGCCCGAACAGCTAACAGCGGTTTTACGCAACGCGGGCATCTGAAGTTCTCATAATCATCATGTTAGTTGGAAAATTCCGATCCATTTGATACATTTGGGTCAGCTGTCCCGCGCAGCGCAAAGCCGCGGACCGTTAGTGCCAATTGAATTTGTGATTCAAACGAAATCTTGCTACATTTGATAAAGTCTTATAGTCATGTCAAAAAACGAAGTCAAAGATCAGATTAACAAAGTTTTAGATAACGTTTCTGATGAAGCATTAGAAAGCATTCTTAACTACTTGAAAGAGTTAATATCTAAGTCTGAAACTGATTTAATTCTTTCGAACAACTTAAACAAAATACTTTCAGAGGATAAAGAAGTTCTTGAAAGACTTGCAAAATGATTTCAATAGAGCAAGTTATAAAGATCCATGAGATCCTGATAGATAAATTTGGTGGTGCTAAAGGTCTAAGAGATTTGGCATTATTAGAATCAGCACTATCAAGGCCTTATCAAACCTTCGGAGGAATTGAACTTCATGAAAATCAATTTCAAAAAGCTGCTGCCATTATTCAAAGTTTATTAATTAACCATCCATTTATTGATGGCAATAAACGCATTGGCTTTGTTGTAATGAGATTAATTCTACTTGAGAAAGGTTGGGAAATTAATGCAACTCAAGAAGAGAAGTATCTATTTGTAATAAATATTGCATCAGGGAAAATGGAATTCAATGAAATTTCAGATTGGATAAAATCGAAAGCAATTAGAAATTCAAATCAATAAATAATCAACTGGCACTAACAACGGCTAGCCAAAATTTGGGCATCATGCAAGATTGATAAATTTCGATTTCCTTGTAACTTCGTTGTTAAGTGAAGGATCTCGTTCACCAATCCCAAACTTCGGCTAAAGCCGCAAAACGTTAACACCAATGCTAAAAAAGATCCTACTTACATTAACCTTAGCAATAACTTTTGGAATTGGAAGTTGCATAGCACAATCTAATGATTCTTTAAAAAATGAAATAATAATTAAATGTCAATATATAGATAGTTTGCGAAAATTCAATGATGTTAATATTAATGAATATTATCTTGACGGATCAACGCAAGATGGACAAATCACAACATTAAAAAAGAATGAAAACATTGTATTAATTGAACTATTTACACAAACATTTTCAAAGTACTTTTATTTTGAAAATGATGAACTAATACAAGCAATAGAGATAAAGAACGATGAAATAAATAAAAATAACTTAGATAGTTCAAGTGCGAAAAAAACAATTGAAATTG
>CANHIS010000135.1 GCA_947460255.1 Bacteroidota bacterium | reverse complement strand
GGATATTCCACATTCCAAGATCAAATGGCACCAAGGTGATATCGCCGTAAAGCACGCATTCTTGGTCCAGGTCGGTTTGATTACTCAGTAAGCTTACCATGATTACACCCACTGCAAAAAGGAACGTGTAAGTGATGCCAATTGATGCGTCTGGACTGATGCGCATCTTCTTCTGAATCATCTCGATGAGTAAGGTGACCAACAATCCGGTTAGTGAAGCGCCGATGATCATTGCGAAACCATTCAAGGAACCAGAAAAGAGGTAAGCAGCTACAATTCCAGGCAGAACGGCATGTGAAATCGCATCACCAAACATGGTCATCCTGCGCAGCACAAGGAAACATCCCGGAATCACGCAGGCAAACGTTACCAAACAGGCAGTGAGCAGGATTTGTATGTCGTTCAGATTCATGCGCGTGGTGGAATAATGGTGTTGTGCGGATCTGTTTCGGGATTCCCTAAAATGAGTTCCAGTTGCGCTTCGATTTCAGGCGTAATCACATGTTCCATGGCTTCAGCATCGTCGTGCACATGATCAGGCTCGAGGTGAAGGTAACGTTGCAGGTACAATTCCCACAAACGATGCAATCGTACAACACGTTGCGCTTCGGCTAAGCCTTTGTTGGTGAGTCGATAGTCGAGGAGGCTGTGCTCCAATAATCCTTGCTGGGTAAGTTTTTTCAAACCGCTTTGAAGCTCTTCAGTAGCAAAAGCTCTGTGGTTGAGCAGGTCTTCTTCCAAGATGGTTCCTTGTAGGTGGTTCGATTTCTCGCCAATTTGGTAGAACAGTTTGAGGATGTTCTCCAAAAGCGTCTTTTCTCTGTTGCGCGATCGGATTTTAAAGCGCGCATACAAACCTCTGTCAGGAGCAAGAAGCATCGAGAAAACTGCAATGATAGTTGCTACAACAACAATCCACGGACCTGTTGGCATGGCTGGAGCCAGATAGGAGACAAATGATCCGGTGTATCCGGATATCATTCCGAAGATAGCCGCAATGATGAGCATCTTCCCGATGGAATGTGTCCAAAATCTTGCTGCTAAAGCTGGAGTGATCAATAAGGCAGCCATCAGCACTACACCAACAGCCTGAATACCAATAGCAACCGTCCAAACGGTAAGTACCGACAATGCCAATCGAAGCAGCTTGATTGGGAAACCTGTCACCCGTGCGTAATCTTCGTCGAAGGAAATCAAGTAAAATCCTCTCAATAACACAATTACTGCTGCAGTAATGATGATCCCGGAGATGAGAAACAGTTGGACATCTGCTTCGGTGATGGACGCTGCTTTTCCGAAGATGAACTTATCGAGTCCGGCTTGTGAGGCGTTTCCTTGGTGTTGGATGTAGGTGAGGAGCAAAATTCCAAGTCCGAAGAAAAACGAAAGCATCAAGGAAATCGCGGTATCTGGACGGGTTAATCGATTTCGACTCAGTGCTTCCATGAGGATTAACGAAAGCAATCCAGTGGCCAAGGCGCCGAGAAGTAGAATGAGTGGATTTTTTTCTCCACTGAGCAGAAATGCTAAACATATCCCTGGAAGGACGCTATGGGAAACAGCATCGCCTACCAACGAACGTTTTCGGAGAAAAGTGAAACAGCCCACCAATGCTGCCATTCCGCAGAGCAAAAGCGTTCCTGCAACCACCATTTGCACGTTGGGCTCTTCGAGCAGAAAAAATCCGATGAGTTGCTGAGTGGTCATTTTTCGCGCACTGGGAAATTTTGTTCCCGCATCACATCGCCGACTTGAGAAAGCACAGTGAGCTTACCGCTATAGGTGTTTCGAAGTAGTTCGTCGGTGAATACTTTTTCGGTTGGACCGCTGGCAATCAATGAAGCGTTGATGAGCACTAACCAGTTGAAGTAATCGGCTGCTGTGTGCAAATCGTGGTGCACTACGACGATGGTTTTGCCTTCATTTTTCATGTTGCGAAGCAGTTGCACGATGGCGGCTTCGGTGGATGCATCTACGCCAACAAATGGCTCGTCGAGTAAATACAAATCAGCTTGTTGTGCAAGCGCTCTAGCGAGGAAAACACGCTGCTGTTGTCCGCCGGAAAGTTGCGAAATCTGACGGTTTGCGTATTCGGTCATGTTGACCTGTTCTAAGGCTTGTTGCGCGATTTCGCGGTCCTTTTTGGTGATGCGTTTAAATAGCCCGAGTGAAGGGTATCTGCCCATCAAAACAACATCAGTTACAGAAGCTGGGAAATCCCAGTCAATGGTTTGACGTTGAGGAATGTAGCTCACTTTCTTTCTGACCTCATTTAAGGGTTTTCCGAAGATTCGCGAGTGACCGGAATTTAAAGGTGCTAAACCGAGAATTGCCTTGAGTAAGGTGGATTTTCCAGCACCATTTGGGCCCATGATTCCAATGATTTCTCCTTTCGGAAGTGAAAAATCGATGTTCCAAAGCACTGGTTTTCTGTGGTAAATTACAGTGAGGTTGTGTGCTTCCAGCGAAGGATCCTGAACGTTGACAATCATAGTTATTTCAGGGCTTTTTGGATTGTTCGGGCATTGTGAAGTAGCATTCCGCAGTAGGTGCCTTCGGGCGTTCCTTCTGCTCCAAGTGCATCAGAATAAAGCTTTCCGCCAATCACCACTTGGTGACCTTTTTGGGCGCAACCTTCGATCACAGCTTGCAACGATTTATCTGAGACTGAACTTTCAACGAACACAGCTTTGATTTTTCGACTTACGATGAAATTCACCATATCGCTTACATCTCGAAGGCCATATTCGGAAACAGTTGAAATGCCTTGCAAACCTTTCACTTCGATGCCATAATTCAATCCAAAATATCGAAATGCATCGTGCGAGGTGATGATCACTTTTTGATTGGCAGGGATTGAACCCATCATCAATTCAATTTGGTAATCTGTTTTGATGAGTTCTTTCTGATAATATTCGTGGTTGCTTTCAATCTTTGCTGAATCGTTAGGGAATAGATCGATAAGATCACTTTTGAGATTACTAATTCCTGTTGACCAAGATTTGATATCCATCCAAATGTGGGGATCAATCATGTTGCTACCTTCTTGCGCACGTTGATAACGGTTTTCATGCACGAGTTCTGCCAACGGGATGACTGGCTTGTTGCGTCGCATTTTTTCGAACACTTCCGTCATTTTGCCTTCCAAATGATGACCGCTGTAAACGATAATATCAGCATTCGAAAGCTTTTCCATGTCGCCTTGGGAAGCCTTGTAAAGGTGCGGATCCACACCTGGACCCATCAGCACTTCAACGTCGGCCAAATCGCCAACAAGGTTCTTCACTGCGTCACCTACCATGCCGGTGGTTACAACGATCTTTTTCCTTCCCCCGTTAGGGTTGGAAGAAGAGTTACATGCTGCAATAATCAGCAAGGGAAGGAAGATCAACAGACTTTTAATCAGCTTCATATCCAAATCATTTTCCTCGCAAAGATAGGATTTTTATCTTGCGAAAAATAAATTTAGATAAGTCTAAAAATATCTGCTTAAGCTCCGATTTTAGTGCCCGACGGGATGACTGCTTTCTTCTTCACCACAACGATTCCTTCTACAATGCAGTAGGTTTCGGTTTCGATGTTTTTCAAGTGGTCGCCACCTTTGATCACAACGTTGTCGCCGATGCGGCAATCTTTGTCGATGATGGCTTGTTCGATATGGCAATTTTTGCCGATCCCTACGTGGATTTCATCTTTCTTATGGACGATTTCCTCGAGTGTTTGGTAGAAGTCATTTCCCATGACAATGGCATTTTTTACCACTGTTTTAGCGCCAATTCGGGCTCTGATGCCGATCAAACTGTAATCAATCAGTTTAGCGTGAATGATACATCCTTCAGCTACGATTGATTTATTGAGTCGCGTTCCGAAGAATTTCGAAGGGGCGAGCGCGCGCGATCTGGTGAATACGCGTTTGTGGTTATCGAACAGGTTGTATCGTGGAATATTGTCGCACAGTTCGAGGTTGGCTTCGTAGAATGAACGGATGTTCCCGATGTCGGTCCAGTAATCGTCGAATTGATAGGAAGCTACGCTGTAACCGGTTTGGATTGCAGCTGGGATGATCGCTTTCCCGAAATCGGTTGCATCTGGATGGTCAAAGAAAAGTTTCTCAAGGGCTTCTTTTTTGAAGATGTAAATACCCATTGATGCGAGGTATTCTCTTCCTTTCTTCTTTAATGGTGCAGGCACTGGGGAAGTCCAATCGGGCAATAACTTGGCTGCAGGTTTTTCGATGAATGAACTGATGTAGCCTTTTTTGTCCACCTTCATGATACCAAATTCTGAAGCTTCCTTGGCAGGCACTGGAATTGTCGCGATCGTGAGATCTGCTTTTTGTGCAAGATGGTATTCAGCCATTTGCTTGAAATCCATTTGATACAATTGATCTCCACTCAAAATCAGCACGTAATCGTATTCGTGAGAATTGAGGTGGTGCATGCTTTGTCTCACAGCATCGGCGGTGCCTTGAAACCATTTGTCGGAACCAGGAGTTTGTTCAGCAGCAAGAATATCCACGAAGCCTGGACTGAAACTATCGAATTGGTAAGTGTTCTTGATGTGCCTGTTGAGCGACGCAGAGTTGAACTGAGTTACTACAAACATCCGGCGAACGCCTGAATTGATGCAATTTGAGATAGGAATGTCGATGAGACGATATTTTCCTCCGATTGGAACGGCAGGCTTAGAGCGGTGCGATGTAAGTGGGTAAAGTCGACTTCCTTGTCCGCCACCTAAAATCAGGCAGACCATTTTAATAATTGCGCTCATAATAATTGTGTGCTTTGGTAAATGCGAATGTATGAATTGGCGGCCTTTTCCCAACTGTAATCGAGCTGCATATTGTGTGCGCGAAGTTGTGTCATGGCTTCTGGATGATGGTAAACTGCAGTTGCCCGATGGAAGCTTTCTGTCAAGGCATCCACTGAAAAGTGGTCGAACCGAATGCCGTTTCCATTGGGTTGTGATACGTCGGTGACAGTATCGGCAAGGCCTCCAGTGGATCTTACGATGGGAATTGTGCCATAACGGAAGGCGTAAAGTTGATTCAATCCGCAAGGTTCAACGCGGGAAGGCATCACGAGGAAGTCGCTTCCAGCGTACAGTTGGTGTGAAAGTGCTTCATTGTATTCGATGGAAGTGTCGAACCACGAAGTGAAATGGTGCTTCATGTTTAGGAACGCATCTTTCAGCCTTGGATCGCCTGTGCCAAGCACGATGAATGATGCTTGTCCGCCTTCATGCAAGAATTTCGAGATGGCTTCAGGTAGCAAATCTGCTCCTTTTTCCGCCACTAGGCGACCGATAAAAGTGATCAAAGGTTGGTCGGCTCGCACTTGAAAACGCTGCATGAGCGCTGCTTTATTGTCGGCCTTGAATCGGTTGATGTCGTTGTATAGTCGGTTTTCGATCAGAGGATCTGATTCAGGATCCCACACTTGGTTGTCGATACCGTTGATGATCCCTTCGGATTTTGGAAGTTCGTTTCGAACGAGCCATTCAAGTCCGTTGGAGGAGGCGAGAAGTTCCATCAAATATCCGGGTGAAACCGTGGTAAGCTTCCAGCAGCATTTGATCGCACATGCAAGCGGATTGATGTTTCCGGCCCAATCGAGCAGTCCGTTTGCGTCGGCATCGTACCAAGGGAGCATCCATGATTTTGACCAGCTGAAGGAACCGTGGTATACGCCATTGTGGATGGTGAAAACCGTGGGAATATCTGAGAGATTTCGGTATTCAGGGCAATGTTTCACCATAAATGGGATAAGGCCCGTGTGGTGATCGTGGCAATGAATTACGTTGGGTTTATCGTCGAGCGACTGAATGTATTGCAGGACGCATTGTTGGAAGACAAGGTATCTTTCGGTTTCGTCGGAATAGCCATATCCAGAATGTGGATCAGCGTAGATTCCTTCGCGATCGAAAAGACCAGGAACATCGGCAAGCAGCAGGTCGAATCCTAGCGAATCGCCGATGTGGCGGTGGATATGCACAGGGATTTTTACATCCCCAAGTCGCACCAAACCACTCCAGAGGTGCTCGAAAGGTTGATTAACAATCCATTTTTGCCGGTAAGCGGGAATAATAACTGCTGCTTGGTGACCAGCTTGATTGAGGTACTTAGGCAACGCTCCAACCACATCTCCTAGTCCGCCGGCTTTTGCTGCTGGGTAACATTCTGCTGCTATGTGTAATACGTTCACGGTATATAGAATAGTTTTCGGTCGTTAATATATTACAAAGGGATTAGTTGGCAACAGCCATTATGAAAATTGGCTTTGGTCTTGAGTCTTTTGTATTTGGTGATCGACATTTAGATAGATGTTTTACTTCGTGCCTAGAAGTCCTAATAACTATTGTCTTTTATACCAGTTTCGAATTTCCTTGCCTGGCTTTTTAAGAAGTTAGGAGATTTAGGGTGCTTCGATGCAGAATTATAGAATGATGGATTGTGTCAATAGCCGCGTGGTATAAATGGTACTCTCGCCATCTCACTGGCTTCAAGGCTGTAAAAACCAAACTCACAAGCTACCTTGCCTTTGATGAGGTAAATGCCACGACCTCGAAACGGATACTGTAGTACAACTTGTGGAAAGTGCGTGCTGTCGAAGAAGTACCCATCACGGTCAACAAAGGTGGCAAAGTTCATCCGGTCGCCTTTAACGGTTCGGGTGTCTTTTACCGCCACCACGCTGCCCAGCATCTGCACGCGTTGGCCCAAGTAGCTATTCAGTTCACGCGCCGCTACAAAGTTTTCTTGTGGCTCTTCTATCATCTCAAACGGCGAACACAGCGAAAAGCCCAACAGCTCCACTTCGTCGTAAGCGTTTTCGATAAACGAATCTTCCAACACCGGAAATTTATAGTCTGGCTCCTCGGCCCGAAACAACAATGCTGGCTTATCGGCCTTTACTGCCGTTTTGTTCACCATCATGTGCGCTTCCCACAGAAGCTCCTTTTTGGGCTTGGTTGTAAACCGAAACGCACCCACACGAATCAAGATGAGAATTTGCTCCAAGCCAATGTTTACGCGTGAAACAAAGTCGGCAAGGCCCAAAAACGGACCACCTTGCGCTCGGGCGCGGAGAATCATGGCAGAACTCCGCTCCTCGAGCTGGTGTAGAAGCACAAATCCTAAAAAAATGGATGCTTCAAAAATGCTACTCAAATGCATGCTGCGGTTTACACAGGGCGCCTCCACGCGAGCCCCAAGCATCCGTGCTTCATGTACGTAATCTTGTGTTTTGTAAAAGCCCCCGAAATTGTTCAACACAGCGGTCATGAATTCCAAAGGGAAATGTGCGCGCAAATACAAGCTCTGGAAACTCTCCACGGCGAAAGAAGCCGAATGTGCTTTCGAAAACGAATATCCCGAAAAGCTTTCCATTTGCCGCCATACCTCAGTATACACTGCTTCAGGATAGCCCATGTTGCGACAGTTTTCCATAAACTTATCGGCCACTTCTTGAAACGCTTTCGCCGACCTGAACTTGCCCGACATGCCACGCCGTAAGATGTCCGCATCAGCCGGATCAAGACCTGCGAAGTGGTGCGCAACTTTAATTACGTCTTCTTGATACACCATCACCCCATAGGTTTCTTTAAGAATCTCTTCCATTTTTGGGTGGATATAACTAAAGCTGCCCGGGTGGTGAAACCGGTGAATGTACTCTCGCATCATGCCAGATCGAGCCACGCCAGGCCGAATAATCGAACTCGCTGCTACAAGGGTAATGTAGTCTTCGCATTTGAGCTTGCTAAGCAACATTCGCATCGCGGGCGATTCTACATAGAAGCAGCCCATGGTTCGTCCCGAACGAATCAACTCTTTGATTTTTGGGTCTTTCTTGAACTCTGCCACCCGATGTATGTCTACACTAATTTGACGATTCTCGAGAATAAGTTCTGTGGCCTCGCGGATATGCCCCAAGCCGCGCTGACTTAAAATGTCGTACTTGTATAAGCCTACTTCTTCTGCCACATACATGTCGAATTGGGTAATCGGAAACCCTTTGGGTGGCATTTGGGTGGCTGTGTAGCGAAACATGGGCTCTTCCGAAATAATCACTCCACCGGCGTGGATTCCTAAATGGTTTGGAAAGCCATGAATCTTTTCGCCATACTTAAAAACTAGGCGACTGATGTTGTCGGCATCTTCGGGCAGTCGTTTGAGGCCGCTCAATACGTCTATTTCCGACTTCGGCAATCCGAACACTTTGCCTAATTCACGCACTACGGCCCGGTCCTGAAAGGTGGTGTAAGTGGCAATCAAGGCGGTGTGTTCGGTGCCGTATCGCTGAAATATATAGTTCAATACTTCGTCGCGGTCGCGCCACGAAAAATCGATATCGAAATCGGGTGGTGATGTGCGGTGCGGATTAATGAAACGCTCAAAGTATAGGTCAAGTTCGATGGGATCAACATCGGTAATTTGTAGGCAATACGCTGCAATACTATTTGCGCCACTGCCTCTGCCCACATGGAAGAAGCCGCGGTGGCGCGCATAGCGAATAATATCTTCTGTGATGAGAAAGTAAGGCGTAAATCCGAGTTTATCGATCACGTCGAGTTCATGCCGAAGACGCTTTT
>CANHIS010000134.1 GCA_947460255.1 Bacteroidota bacterium | reverse complement strand
GCTAAGCAGTTATTTGAAAAAGCCAATGAGATTTTAGGTTTTCGTATTAGCGATATCATGTTTGAAGGAACAGATGAGCAATTAAAACAAACCAATGTTACACAACCTGCAGTATTTATACATTCGGTAGTAGCATATTTAACTATGCCTGAAGTACACCCCGATATGGTGGCTGGTCATAGTTTAGGAGAGTTTAGTGCTTTAGTTGCGAACAAAACTTTAAGTTTTGAAGATGCATTAAGATTGGTAAGCATTCGCGCAAAAGCCATGCAAGCTGCTTGTGAATTACAACCATCTACAATGGCGGCAGTTTTAGCATTAGCAGATGAAAAAGTTGAAGAGATATGTGCGACTGTTTCAAAAGAATCTGGTGAAGTAGTAGTTGCAGCCAATTATAATTGCCCTGGCCAATTAGTGATATCAGGTTCTATAAAAGGCATTGAAATGGCTTGTGAGCAAATGAAAGCAGCTGGAGCAAAAAGAGCATTGGTGTTACCAGTGGGGGGTGCTTTCCATTCACCATTAATGGAACCTGCGAAAGTAGAATTAGCAGCAGCCATTGAAGCAACCACTTTTAACACACCTATCTGTCCAGTCTATCAAAATGTTGTAGCTGCAGCAGTTACTGATCCTGCTCAAATTAAAGCCAACCTAATTGCACAATTAACAGGTGCAGTAAAATGGACTCAAACAGTAGGAGCGATGGTAGCGGATGGTGCAAGCCATTTTACGGAAGTAGGTCCTGGAAAAGTATTGCAAGGATTGGTCCAAAAGATCCATAAAGACGCAGTAGTAGCAGGGGTAAACTAAGATTTAACCACTATTCAAAAAATAACAATACTATAAGAGCCCTTGGTACAATTACCAGGGGCTTTTTTCGTTAATGTTTAGAATAGGTATATCCCATTCATATTAAAAAATTTTAGAATATTTTGAAAAGAAGGATTTTATATCTTTTGGTATTGATGATCTTACTCTCGAAAGTGGGGATGGGGCAGAGTATAAGTTTGATGACAGGATCAAATAGTATAGTTTGTTCTGGGGTTTCTGTTTTTACTGAAGTTTCTGCTCCAACTACAGGGTTTAAATATTTTAATGTTGAAGTAACTACTGATCACATTACTTGGAGTCCATTATCTGGAGGATCATTTTATACATTTATTTCACCAAGTATGGTTGTTGGTTCTAACTATATTTATCAAAATTTAGAGTATAGTCCAAATACCGGAACTCAAACAGTTTTTTATTATAGAGTAATATTTTCTAACGTTACAACTGCTTCTGGAAGTAATTATGTGTCAAAAGGAAATGCACAATATGGAAATCCATCTTTTGTAAGTTATTCAGCTGAATTGCCAATAACTGTGAATCCACTTCCAACTATAAATGTTGTATCTAGTATAATATATGGATCATCAATTACTGCTACAGCAAATACAAACTTGACTCCAAACAACTGGTCATCATCAGATATTTCGATTGCAAGTGTAAATTCTTCTGGTGTAATTAGTGGATTAAAGGTTGGAAATTTTGACTTGACTTATGAAAATTCAAATCAATGTCAAAATTCAGTTAATATCACTGTAAATGCTGCTACATTAACTGTTACTGCTGATCCAAAGTCAAAGAAATATGGCGAAGTGAATCCAACTTTGACTTTTCAATATGCAGGACTAGTGAATGGAGATATAAAAGCAAACGTTGAGCCAGTGCCTGCAACTATTGCGACAACGACTTCGAATGTAGGAACATACTCGATAACATTAAGTGGTGGTTCAGATCCAAATTATAATTTAAGTTATGTTCCAAATACATTAACTGTAAATGCTGCTACATTAACTGTTACTGCTGATCCAAAGTCAAAGAAATATGGCGAAGCGAATCCAACTTTGACTTTTCAGTATGCAGGACTAGTGAATGGAGATATAAAAGCAAACGTTGAGCCAGTGCCAGCAACTACTGCGACAACGACTTCGAATGTAGGAACATACTCGATAACATTAAGTGGTGGTTCAGATCCAAATTATACAATTAACTATGTTGGGAATGATTTTTCGATTACAAAAAAGCCGTTAACAGTAACTGCTAAATCTTTACAAACTAAAGTGTATGGCGATCCCAATCCGGCAATATATTTATATGATTTAAATACAAGCATAACTGGCCTAGTTACATTGAATGGAACTTTAACAAGATTAGTTGGGGAAAATGTGGGAACATATGCGATACAGCAGAATGATTTAACTACTGCCAATAATCCGAACTATACAATTAACTATGTTGGAAATAGCTTCTCTATCACACCCGCTCCTTTAACAATAAAGAATATTACCGGTGCTAATAAAGTTTATGATGGTATAACAACTGCATCTATCAATGGTGCTGCGGCATATGATGGCTTAATGGCTGCAGATGCTGGTCTTGCAACTGTTCAAGGCGGTCCAAGTTTTAATTTTGATACCAAAGATGTAGGAGTAAATAAACAAATTACTGTAACAGGTTATGTAGCACCTTCAACGAATTATACTTTAACACAACCCACCGGTCTAACTGCATCTATTTCACCAGCACCGTTAACTATTTCAGGTATTACGGGTGTGCCTAAAATATATGATAGAACAACCAATGCAACTGTTACAGGAACGCCAGTATATAATGGTCTAGTTGCTGGAGAAAGTTTATCAGTGGTTGGTTCTCCAATGTATACTTTTGCAGATAAAAATGTAGGGACCTCAAAACCAATTTCAGTTTCTGGATTCACGGCACCTAACATAAATTATACATTATCATCTCAACCAACGGGAATTATAGCAGATATTACTCCTAAATTATTAACGGTAACTGGTACAATTCCCAATAGAGTTTATGACGCAACCACTAGTACTCCGGGTCTTGTTCTTAACAATGATCGCATAGCAGGAGATATTGTCAATGTTTCTATATCGAGTGCAGCTTTTGAAAATCCCAATGCCGGAGTAAATAAAAATATTATCTTATCAGGAGTTAACATTAATTCAGCGGATGATGGAGGTAATTATTTTTTAGCCAGTCCTAATGTTACCATTCAGGGTACCATTACACCGCTTCCAATTAACATTAATGCAAATGACGCTACTAAAACGGAATTAGATCCTGATCCAGTTTTCACCTATACTCATTCACCAGCTTTATATGCTCCTGATGTATTTACCGGATCCTTGTCTAGAATTGCTGGTGAAGCACCTGCAGATTATCCATTAACTATTGGAAGTTTAAATGCAGGTAACAACTATACATTAAATCTGAATTCAGCGAAACTAACTATTAAACCTTTGGTCACTAATTATATATTCGAAGTACCCAATGCATTTACGCCCAACTTAGATGGAACAAATGATGTATTAACGATTATCAAAAATTATAGAGTTACCGGTTTAAACTATTTTAGAATTTACAATAGAACTGGTCAGTTGGTTTTTGAGACTAATAATTTAGCGCAAGGATGGAATGGTAGAAGAATGGGCGATATGTCAGGTAATGTTTTAGAATCTGATTTATATGTTTGGATTGCTGAATTTACCACAATGAACGATCCTGGTCCAGTGAAGAAAACAGGATCAGTATTGTTATTAAAATAATGGATTGAAGTATACATTAACCATATTTATTTATTGCATCGTATTAGGTACAAGGCTTTATGCTCAAGATCCTGTATTGTCCCAAGTATACAATGCTGCACAATTTTTAAGTCCTGCATCTGTTGGATCGGGAATGTATGAGCATCGCATACAAGCTAGTTTAAGGTCTCAATTTATGAATGGCAATTCTATGTATAAAACCAATGTGCTTGGTTGGGATACAAGGATTAAAAATAAATCATTGGAGGCGTCTAATAATTATCTAGCGATGGGCTTACAGTTAATGTCAGATCAGTTAGGTGGAGGTTTATTAAATACTACTTATCTAACACTGAATACTGCTTATCATATGAGCTTAGATAAAGAGAACAAAAGTAATTTATCTGTTGGTATGGGAGGTACGCTAGCACAAACCTATATCAATAAAGATAGATTGAGATTTGGTGATCAGTTTGATGGTATGGGTAATTTTAATGGATCAATTGTATCAGCTGACTATTCGAATCTAAGACCTTCTCCCTTAAGATTTGCAGGCAATATTGGAGTTTTGTATGCTTATCATAGTGAAGAAAGTTTTTTTCAAATTGCTGCGAATGCATTTTATTTTGGTAGACCTGATAATGTTTCTACAGGAATAAATGAAGCTGGTGGAGTAAGGACAGGCTTTTTTACGAATATAGAAAAGTATTTAACGGAAGATTATACGTTTATTTTGCATGGTTCTTATTATAATAGAAATAACCTACAACAAACATTGGTTGGAGGGTCTGTGGGAATACCTTTTTTATATAGAAATGAAAATGTAAATCGAATTTACGCAGGATGTTTTGTAAGAATTGGAGACGCCATTATTCCAACACTTAGTTTAATGATGGATAAATATACTTTTGGAATTAGTTACGACATATATAGTAACGCGTTAACTAGGGCTAATTTGAGATTAAATGGATTTGAACTAAGCTTTTCTACAGGGTTAGGTAAGAAGCGTGCTAATTTATTTAGAACTTTATTGAATTAATCTAAAAATCTAAAGCGCAATTAATCCATTCAGGATCAAAGCTCGCATTGTATTTTCTATAAAAATTTAAAGCAGGTTCGTTCCAATCCAATGCCTGCCAATTGATGCCAACAAATTTTTTCGCTTTGGCTTCTTCGATTAAGGCGTCAAACAACAAACTGCCTATTTTATTGCCACGCATATCTTCAGAGACAATCAAGTCTTCTAAATACATTCTTTGTCCTTTCCAAGTAGAATATCTAACATAATATAAAGCCATACCAGCCACTACGCCATTTACTTCTGCCACTAAAGCCCACCAAACTGGATTATTGCCAAAACCACTTTCTACAAAATGATCAAAAGGAACCACCACTTGCTCAGGAGCTTTTTCATATACTGCTAGTTCATGGATGAGTTCCATCATGCGTTTACAATCTTCTTTTTTAGCAGCTCGTATGATGATATCCATGATAGTTGAATTATATTTTAGCCAAAGCTTGTGTTAAATCCCATTCAAGATCTTCAAAGTTTTCGATACCAACGCTCATTCTAATTAAACCATCTGTAATACCATATTTAATTCTTTCTTCTCTTGGAATACCATAATGGGTCATGGTTGCTGGATGTGAAACCAATGTATCTACTGTGCCTAATGAAACTGCTCTGGTACATACTTGTAAAGCATCAATAAATTTCTTGCCTGCATCTATTCCGCCTTTTAGTTCAAAACTTAATAATGGGGCATGTTGCTTCATTTGTTTATTAGCAATGGCATGATCTGGGTGAGATGCATGTCCTGTATAATTAACTTTTTCAATCGCTGGATGATTTGCTAAAAAATCGGCTACTTTTTTTGCATTACTACAATGTCTGTCCATTCTAATTTCCAAGGTTTTCATTCCTTGAATTAACAAATAAGAATCAAAAGCATTGCTATTGCCACCCAATAATACATGCCATTTCCAAACCTTCGTTTTCATAAATTCTTTATCCTTGCCAACCAATACGCCATTTAAAGCAGATCCATGTCCGTTTAAAAATTTGGTTGCGGAATGAAATACAAAATCCACCCCTAATGCAAATGGTTGTTGTAAATAAGGAGTAGCTACTGTGTTATCTACAGAAACTTTTATGTTGTGTTGATGCGCTATTGTCGTAATGGCTTCTATATCTACACACTGTAATGTAGGATTAGCGGGTGTTTCCAAATGGATTAATTTAGTAGTGGGGTTTTCTTTAATTGTTTGTTCCAATAATTTTAAATCTCTTACATCCACTAACACCGTTTTAATGCCCGCTTCTTTTAATATTTTTTGCATTAACTCTTGTGTACCACCGTACAAAGAATAATGTGAAATCAATGTATCGCCAGCGCTTAAATTACTTAAGAACAATGTACTCATTGCTGCTTGTCCACTAGAATGTAAATAAGCAATCAGTTCTAACGGTGTGCCGTCTGCATTTTGTATGCCATGTGCTTCTAATGCTGCAATTACATCTTGTGCGGCAGTAAAAGTCGGGTTGCCCCATCTGGTATAAATTCTGGTCTTATCATCACTTTTAAATCTTTCCATTCCCTCGTCTGTAGAATCGAAAGTAAAAGTAGAAGTTGCATAAATAGGAGTGGTATGAGAGAAATTATCGTTCTCATGATTAGCAGTATGCAAAGTTGTAGTGCTAATTCCTTTAAATTTTTTCTTGCTCATAGTTCCTTTTTTCTGTTGTTATTAATAGGCCCATTTAACCCATGCAGCACCCCATGTGAAACCTCCTCCAAAAGCCGCTAATACTAAGTTATCACCTTTTTTTAATTGAGATTCCCATTCCCATAAACACAACGGTATCGTTGCAGCAGTGGTGTTTCCATATTTATGAATATTGATCATTACTTTTTCTTTTGGAATACCTGCTCTATTCGCTGTGGCATCAATAATTCTTAAATTGGCCTGATGAGGCACTAGCCATGCAATATCATCACCCGTTAAATTATTCTTTTCTAATAATTCTGCACTAACATCTGCCATGCCTTTCACTGCAAACTTAAATACTGGTTGTCCATCTTGAAATGCATAATGCTCTTTAGCCATTACTGATTCTACACTTGCTGGCTTTAAACTTCCACCCGCTTTAATATGTAAATATTCTCTTCCACTTCCATCACTTTTTAAAATAGCATCCATCAAACCATTGCCTTCATTATTTGGTTCTAATAAAACGGCTCCTGCGCCATCTCCAAAAATGATACAAGTGGCTCTATCGGTATAATCAATGATGGAGCTCATTTTATCTACACCTACTACAATTACTTTTTTGTATTTACCTGTTTCAACAAATGCTGCACCGGTATTTAATGCAAATAGAAATCCACTGCAAGCTGCTCCTAAATCAAATCCAAAAGCATTTTTTGCACCGAGCTTATCCCCAATGATATTGGCTGTAGCTGGAAAAATCATATCTGGAGTAACTGTTGCGCAAATAATGCAATCTATGTCTAATGGGTCTAGGTTCTTTTTACGTAGAATTTCCTCGATGGCTTTTACAGCCATATCTGAACTTGCTTTACCTGGTTCTCTTAATATTCTTCTTTCTGATATACCCGTTCTAGTTCTTATCCACTCATCGTTGGTATCCACCATTTTCTCCAAGTCAAAATTCGTTAATTTGGTCTCTGGAACATACCCTCCAACACAAGTAATAGCTGCTTTCAAAGCATTCGACATAGATCAATTTTTAGTTTGGTCTACAAATATCCAAAAAAATGCCCAAGAATCCGCCCAAATGCCTCATTTTTACTTGCTTTAGTGTTATTTTTGATGGTATATGATCGCATTTCTACAAGGTAATTTTGTTCAAGTTACTCCGGCTAAATTGATAATAGATGTAAACGGAGTTGGCTATGAGGTGAATATTAGTTTTCATACCTATGAAGCCATTTCAAAAAAGGATAAAGGCCTGTTACATACTTATTTGCATATTACTGAAAATTCACAGGTGCTTTTTGGATTTTATGAGCAACAAGAAAAGGATTTGTTTTTACAATTAATCAGTGTGTCAGGAGTTGGTGCAAGTACGGCAAGAATGATGTTGTCTGGAATGTTGCCAGAAGAAATTATTCGTGCGATTGTCAATGGGGAAGCAAGAAAACTAGAACAGATAAAAGGTATTGGTAAAAAATCTGCAGAAAGACTAGTATTAGAATTGAAAGATAAGTTAGCGAAAATGCCAACTGCTTCTGGTAGTCATGCTGGGGTAGGTACATTTACGCAGTCTTCTCCTCATCAAGATGCATTACAAGCATTGGTTGCTTTAGGTATACAAAAATCAGTAGCTGAAAAAGCAATTGATAAAGTTATACAATCAGAAAGTGTTGACATTAGTTTAGAAAGCCTAATTAAGTTGGCACTTAAAAATTGTTAAATTAGTTCTCAACAATATTCATTTTGAAATCACTACGCAAAATTCTCACTTTTTCGTGTATACTTACTATTAGTATACAAGGCTTTGCGCAGGCGAAACAGAATGAAAAAGATTCTGTCAAATATCCCATCAAAGATAGAAGGGTTGATTTCTTGAATCAATCAAGTAATAATCCATTTGATATTCGAGATACCAGTTTGGTAAAGAAAAGAGTGGATTATGATCCTTCTACTAAGACCTATCAAGTAGGTGAATATGTTGGCAATAAGTTTTTACGCAATCCAAATACCTTAACCTTTGATGAGTTTTGGAAAATCAAAACCAGAAAAGATGAACAAGCTTATTTTCAGCAAAGAGCCAATTCTTTAGGGGTATTAAATAGAAGAGTTACCAGACCTAAAGTAAAAGTTTTTGATAGTTATTTTGATAGATTGTTTGGAAAGACAGGTTCAGATTTGAAAGTAGATATTAAGCCTGTTGGAGAAATTAATATTAGAGCAGGTTATCAAGGTCAAAAAGTAGATAATCCAACACTACCAGAAAGGGCCAGAAGAAATGGAGGTTTTGATTTTGATGCCAATACTAATTTTAGTATGAATGCAAGTATTGGAGATAAATTAAAGTTCCCTATCAATCTTAACTC
>CANHIS010000133.1 GCA_947460255.1 Bacteroidota bacterium | reverse complement strand
TTAAGTCGTTTTTGGTTATAACGGCTTTGTTAATTGCTTTATCCACAGATCCATAATCGCCCAAAGAGGTGCTAAAAGAACTCAATAAAAATGTACTTACGATAACTCCAACCACGATAATTGCTGGCGAAATCAATACCCTAAAAAACACACTTTTAACTTTTGAAATTCTCTCGAAAATAAGCCAGATAGTGGCACCAGGAAGCATGGCCACAAATATATAAGGCTTGATACTTATGATTAAGTATGCAGCAAGGGCAAGTGTTAGCAAGTGAAAAAAGCGACGTTCCTTCTTAATAAAAACCATATAAATCGACCACGTCATCCAACAGGCTGCCGTAAAAGTGAGGGTATCTTTTAAAATTGCAGACCCCCAAAAAAGTACTGAAGGCATAAACAACACTGCCGTGGCGAACTTTTTCTCCAAATTGGGAAACAACTCGTTGAATAACAGGAATAACCTGAAAATCCCCCCGTAAGAAAGCCAGGCGAATAAAAACGTAGTAACGAAAAAATTAAATCCAGACAGAAACAGCAGCGGACTTGCAAAGCGAACAACTGTAAACGATTGCGGATCTTTCCAATAATCGGGACAGCATAAATCGTTAAAGTAAAATACACTTAAATTATCGTGAGTAAGTGTACCAGATAAAACTGAAAAATAAACGCCTGGATTAATAAAAAGCATTCGAGAAACTAGCCGAGCCGACTCAAAATACCCAATTGTATCTCCACCGCCGTAGTAGAAAATGTAAACGAGACAAACCAGCAAACCAGCAACAAGCTTGGCTAGTAAGCCTTTTGTGTAATACTTGTATAAGGGATTTTCCTGAATACGTTGCTGTTGAATGCGTCGTCCAAGAAAAAAGATCAGCGCCGCATAAAATGGGATTAATACCAAATCTACACCCGTGTAAAGTTCTTCTTCCATCAATCAGATCTTCTGTGCTATTTTTGACCTTTTTGCAAAGGAAACCAAATTCAGTCAGACTTTTGAAAATCCTCTATTTATCTTACGATGGAATAACCGATCCGCTCGGTCAATCTCAGGTTCTCCCCTACCTTGAAGGATTGGCATCTGCAGGCCATGAAATTTGGTTAATCAGCTTCGAGAAACCAGAACGGTTTAGTCAGTCGGAGCAATTGATTCGCAGTCTGATCAAAGGAAAATCGATCCATTGGTACCCTGAAATTTACACTGCCAAGCCGCCAGTTATATCGACCTTGAAAGATGTTCGGAGGTTGAAAAAATCGGCGAAGAGGCTCATTCAGGAGTTTGGTATTGAAGCAGTGCATTGCAGAAGTTACATTACAGCGCTTGCCGGATTGGAGATCAAGCGAAAATTAAAATTGAAGTTTGTATTCGACATGCGCGGTTTTTGGGCCGATGAACGCATCGATGGTGGTATTTGGAAACTCTCAAATCCAGTTTTTTCTGCGATTTACAAGTTTTTCAAGAAAAAAGAGAAGCAGTTTTTACTCGAAGCTGATGCGGTAGTATCGCTAACACAAAATGCAGCCGATGAGATTCATTCGTGGAAAGGAATGGAAAACGTGCCGATCACAGTGATCCCATGTTGTGCCGACCTTCATCTTTATCAAGCCAAGACTTCAGATGATCCGCGTGTTTTGATGTGGAGAAAGAAGCTCGATCTCCCTGCGGGGAAGTTTGTACTGAGTTACCTTGGATCGCTCGGCACTTGGTACATGTTAAGCGAAATGTTGGATTATTTCTCAGTGCTACTTAAGGAAAAACCAGATGCCGTTTTCTTGTTCATTACGCCTGATAATCCAGAAATGATCATTCGGGAAGCGGCCGACAAAGGGATTCCAAAAGCTTCATTAAGAATCACAAAAGCAGCGCGGAAAGAAGTGCCTGAATTGGCTGCACTGAGCACAGTTTCGATTTTCTTCATCAAACCAAGCTTCTCCAAAAAGGCGTCTTCACCCACCAAAATGGGAGAATTGATGGCTGCAGGAATTCCACTGATTGTGAATTCTGGAGTTGGCGACGTGGAAACAATATTAAAAGATGGAGGAAACGGACACGTCATCGGAACTTTCGACAAAGAGAATTATCGAGAATCTGTTCATCATTTAGATGCCTTGTTGAAGTCGAATCCTGAAAACTCAATAGCCTGTGCAAACCGTTGGTATTCGCTCAAAGAAGGCGTTGAACGGTACAAAAAGATTTACGAAAACTTGTAATTATTGGTGGTGATAAGGATGCTTGTGGATGATGGTCATGCCTCGATACAATTGCTCCATAAATACCAAACGAACCAACTGATGGGAGAAAGTCATTTCTGAAAGTGCAATTTTAAAATTCGCTCTTTTGTACACTGCGTCTGAAAATCCGTAGGCACCTCCAATGATAAACACGAGATTTCGGATCGATTGATTGAATTGTTTTTCGAGGAAATTTGAGAAGCCCACTGAGTTAAATGTCTTTCCATTTTCATCGAGAAGCACAACAACATCGTCTGGTTTTAGGCGAGCGAGAATGAGTTCACCTTCACGAAGTTTCATGTTTTCGGGTGTTGCTGTGTTGGTATCTTTAAGTGCCGGAATGGTTTCTGTGCTCTGTGGGATGAAACCATTTATCCGTTTTTCATAATGTGCAATACCTTCCAGCAGATAGGCTTCAGTGGTTTTTCCGATTTGTAAAAGTTTGATTTTCATGCTGCTGAATTACTCAAGCTGCAAAGAAACACTTTTCGTTTCATCGCCCAAAACGGAAGTCATCTTGAAATTAATGGCTGTTGTTCGTAAAGCTTCAAATTTTCAACAATGAATGTGAGAAAATGGATGACCTAGTAAAGTAAGGATCAAGAAGATTGATGTAGATTGCGTGAAACCTATAAAAGAATGATAGTTGTGGCGCTATTTTTGTAAGCAGCCGACAAATCCGGACCATGAAGTTTTTATTGGTATTTATGCTCAGTATTTCCCTTGGCGTCAAGGCTGTGCCGCACGATTTAAGTGTCGACATTGCTGCGGCCATTAGGATGGGCAATGCCAAAGAACTATCAAAATATTTCGGATCAAACATCGACCTTACTGTTTCAGGGAAAGAAGAAATGTACAGCAGAGCGCAAGCTGAACAGGTTCTTCGAGGCTTCTTCGCCAAAAATCCTCCGAAAAGTTTCGTGTTAAAGCACAAAGCCAACAATCCAACGGCTGCACAATATGGCATTGGAAGCTATATTTCCACTTCAGGAAATAAGTTTAGAATTTACTTTCTGATCAAAAAAATCGGGAATCAATCATTTATCCAGCAACTCAGTATCGAAACAGAAGTCTGAAATTATGCAGCTGAACACAGAACACCAAGAACTGATTGATCAGCTGATTCGGCTGGCGTTGCGTGAAGATATCGGCGATGGCGACCACACCAGTTTAGCATGTGTTCAGTCGGATGTTATGCAAAAAGCCCGATTGTTGGTGAAAGAAAATGGCATTTTGAGCGGTGTAACCATTGCTCAGCGTGTTGCTGAAATGATAGATAAAGATTTAACATTTGATATTCGATTAAACGACGGAGCCACAATTCAAAAAGGAGATGTGGCTTTTTATATTGAAGGATCGGCCCGATCAATTCTTACTGCAGAGCGCCTCATGCTCAACATCATGCAGCGCATGAGCGGTATTGCAACCAACACCCACCGATTGGTTGATCTCGTTAAACACACAGGAGTATCCTTGCTCGACACCCGCAAAACTGGCCCAGGGATGCGTGTGATGGAAAAGCTCGCAGTGTCGCATGGCGGTGGAAAAAACCATCGAATGGGATTGTACGATATGGTGATGATCAAAGACAACCACGCAGATTATGCTGGTGGTGTAGTTCAAGCCATCCGAAATGTGAAATCGTATTTAAAATTGAATCATCTGAATCTCGACATAGAAGTGGAATCGAGAAACCTCAACGAAGTTCAGTTGATACTTGCTGAAGGCGGTGTTAGAAGAATCATGTTCGACAATTTCACGCCCGACCTCATCCGCGAAGCGCTGAAAATCACCAAAAACGAAGTTGAAACAGAAGCTTCAGGTGGAATTAACGAGCAAAACTTGATCGAATACGCTGAAACGGGTGTGGATTTCATTTCCATTGGAGCCCTTACCCACCAAGTGAAAAGTCTTGATTTAAGCTTAAAAGCCTGCTGATGCTGAATTTGCTCAATAAAATCAAAGAGCGGATTTTAAAGCTTCCATTGTTTATCAAATTGCAAACAGTGAGTTTTCCTGGTTTGCAGAAAGTGCCTGTGTTGGAAGTCGCCAGAAACTTCAAAACCAGCTTGTCCTCTTCTAGAATCACGATGCGTGCTGCTGCGGTGTCGTTCGATTTCTTCATGGCCCTCTTCCCTACCATCATCTTTTTGTTCACGCTTACAGCCTATTTACCGATCGATAATTTCGACGAATTGCTGCTGGATGCGATGCGCGATGTGCTTCCACCCTACACCTTTCTAGCGATTGAGCAAACAATTATGGACGTGATTTCAATTCAGCGTGGCGGTTTACTATCGTTCGGTTTCTTGTTCGCCCTATTCTACGCCACTAACGGAATTACATCATTGATTGAATCGTTCAATGCCTTGTCGTTCACCAATGAAACACGCCCAGGTTGGAAAATCCGTTTATTGGCATTAATGCTCACTATGATCATTGTTGGTTTGTTGGTGATTGCCATCACCATGATGATATTCACCAACTTCGCGCTCGACTATTTGATTCGTGAAGCCATCATTTCAGACGGTATAAGCAGCACTTTGATCCAAATTGGGAAGTGGCTGTTTTTTTACTTATTGATTTTCTTCACTATTTGTTTTCTGTATTACGTAGGCCCAGCAAGTGGAGAAAAACCATCATTTTTTTCGCCCGGAGCATTCGTAGTGAGTGTGTTGATCATGCTGCTGCTGTTCGGATTCGGCTTTTTCGTGAACAATTTTTCCACTTGGAATACTGTGTATGGATCGGTGGGCGCACTCATCGCAGTGCTCGTGTTGATTAATGCCAATGCTTTAATCATTCTGGCTGGACACGAATTCAATGCTGTGGTTTTTCACCTAAAAAGACAAAGAAGCGCTTCCTTGGTGAACGAAAGCAAGATTTGATTTGTATTTTCGGGCGTCCAAATTCGATACCATGCGCCATCTGATACTGCTTGTTGCTACTGCGATTTCCACCTTGACCTATGCGCAATCCCCTTCCCCGGAGGGAAATAGTGCTGCCGCAGACAATATGCAACTTACCGTTGATTATCAATCGGCTGCCAACCCGCACTACTGGAAAAACCGGAAGCCATTTGCTGATTATTGGCAACAAGATGTGCATTATCAAATTAAGGCCATCATCAGCGAGCAAACCGATATTGTGGATGCCGTTGAAACGCTTACCTACACCAACAATTCGCCTGATACACTCAATTGGGTGTTTTTTCATTTGTACCAAAATGCGTTTCAGCCAGGTTCTTATTGTGATGCCTTACATGAAGCGAACGATTATCCAACGCGCTACGGACCATACGAAAGCAAAGGTTTGGGCACTGTTGTTTCGAACCTAAAAGTGGATGGTGAAGTGGCCAAGACAGAGCTTGAAAATACCATCCTAAAAGTGTGGTTGAAAAAGCCATTGTTGCCAGGTGCGCAGGTTAAATTCGACATGGAATTTAAAACCTATTTCGATTACCGCGGCAATATCCGCAGGCGGATGAAAGAGTTCGGAGCCTACGGATACAAGCATTTCGATGGTGTACATTGGTATCCGCGCATGGCAGTTTACGACCGCAAATTTGGATGGAATACCGACCAACATTTAGGGAAGGAATTTTATGGCGACTTCGGAACCTATGAAGTGGAGCTAAATTTTGCTTCAAACTATGTGGTGGAAGCCACCGGAGCCCTAGCAAATCGTGAGGAAGTGCTCCCTGAAGATCTTCGTAAAA
This sequence comes from Bacteroidota bacterium, assembly GCA_947460255.1. Taxonomy (GTDB): domain Bacteria; phylum Bacteroidota; class Bacteroidia; order M30B66; family M30B66; genus CAMCXT01. The sequence goes on along the minus strand of CANHIS010000133.1, from coordinate 2,819 downwards.
AGCTCGACATTTCGAATTTCGTGAACAAGCCGTGGGAAGAAGCGCCATCGGTTGTTACACCTTACGATGGTAAAACGCGGAAAACGTGGAAGTTCAGAGCAATCAATGTGCACGATTTCGCATGGACAGCCGATCCAACCTACCGCATTGGCGAATCGTATTGGAATGGGATCAGAATTGTGGCTGTGGTGCAGGAACCGCATGCTTCGCGCTGGCAGAATGCATCGTCGTACACTGCAAAAGTGATCGAAACCTATTCGACCGATTTCGGGATGTATGTGTACAACAAAATGGTGGTTGCCGATGCCCGCGATGGGATGGAATATCCAATGTTAACGCTTGATGGCGGATCAGATCCAGGTTATAGAGGTTTGATAGCGCATGAAGTTGGTCACAATTGGTTCTTCGGAATGGTAGGCTCCAACGAAACGTACCGCGCGATGATGGATGAGGGTTTCACGCAATTTCTCACTGCTTGGGCACTGGAGAAAATTGATGGGAAGGAAATCGTGAAAGGCAAGTATGCCAATGCTTACACAGAAAAACACTCTCTACCTGAAGAAGCCAGATATGCGCGTGCTTATCAAGGTTATTTAAAGGATGCCATTTCAGGTTCGGAAACTACTTTAAACACGCATTCGGATGATTTCGGTGGTGCTTTGCGCCATGGCGGCGGATATGGAAACGTGTATTACAAGACCGCTACGATGCTATACAATCTTCAGTATGTACTTGGAGATGAGTTGTTTTCGAATGCTATGAAGCATTATTTCAATCAGTGGAAAATGGCGCATCCATACCCGGAGGATTTTAGAAATTCAATCATCCAATACACGAATGTAGATTTGAATTGGTTCTTCGACCAATGGATTGAAACCAGCAAAACCATCGACTACAGCATCAAAAAAGTGAAGCACCAAGGCGATGGGAAATACAAAATCACCATCGAACGAAAGGGTGAAATGCAGATGCCCATCGACTTTTCGGTGTATGATCAATCAGGCAAACGCTACGATTATCACATCCCGAACGGATGGTTCGAAAAGAAAACCACGGCCACAGTGCTTCCGCGTTGGATTGGTTGGGGCAATTTGAAAGAGACCTACACAGCAGAAATTACGATCCCAGATCGGATTGAAAATGTGGTGATTGATACATCCAACCGTTTGGCAGACATCAATATGATGAACAACCGTTTGAAAGGCAACAGTACCATCCGATTCGATTCTCGTGTGGCTACCATTTCAGATTGGAAACACTATGAAATGTTTGCTCGTCCGGACGTTTGGTACAACTTCTACGACGGCGTGAAAGCAGGTTTCCACCTCAATGGGAATTACATGCGACAAAAGAATCAGTTTGAGCTCACCGTTTGGCTGAATACCGGTTTAGGCAAAGTGGAGCGTAATTTCGAATACAAATTCAACGGGTACAATCCGGTTTCATTTAAGTTCGATTATCAAACGCCAACACAACGATTCGCGAAGAAATCAAAACTCATTTTCTCTACTCGTTTTCTAGATGGTTTGGCATTAGGAAAAATCGGCTGGGAGCTTACGAACCGAAAAGAGAGTTCCACTTTTTACATCTTCGCCAAAACGATGATTCGTCCTGATAGTACTGATGTAAACTATCTAATTGATCGGAACAGCTGGCAACCATTAAAATGGAACAATACCATAAACACTGGAATTCGTCACCAATACGAATACAAAAAAGGGGAAGGTCGCATTCACCTCGGTGTTCGCGCTTCATCATTAGGTTCGGACTACAGTTTTAGTCAGCTGATGCTTGAAACCATCAACGACAATTACCTCGGAAAATTCAATATCCGCACTCGCTTTTTCGCACAAATCGGAACGGGAAGTAATCTAGCTCCAGAGTCTGCCTTGTATCTCGCAGGTGCAAATCCGGAAGAATTGATGGAAAACAAATTCACCCGATCTGCGGCATTTTTCCCACAAGATTTCGGTGGATTTGGAAACGACATCAACCATTTCCATATGGGAGGTGGATTAAATGTGCGCGGATATTCGGGTTACTTAGCACCTGATCAACTTTCAAATGGTGTGGTCGTACCTGGTTATAGAGGCAATACAGGCGTTTCTGGAAATATCGAAATTGATCTAGATGGCTTGGTGAAATTGAGACCAAAGTTGACAAGAAACTGGCTACATATGGATTTGTATGCTTTTGGGGATGCGGGCTTGTTGGAATTAAACGATGGGGATGATGCGATCAAATTCGGCAAACTGCGTGCTAGTGCAGGTTTTGGTACAGCATTAACGATCAAGCGATGGGGAAGATTTTCAATGGAAAAGCCCGTTACTTTTAGATTTGATATGCCGCTATTCTTAAATCGTCCATCGAATCTGGCGCCAGATTATGTTCAGTTCAGGTGGTTGGTTGGGGTGAACAGGGCGTTTTAGTTAATGCCTAATTTTCTGTGAAATAATATAATCAGTGAATTTGCAATAATTTCAAGGAACAAATTAGCACTGAATTAAATCCCAAAATAAATTAATTTTTTGCCCGGGGATAGCACCCGCTTCCCCGTGATCAAGTTAGCCAAGTTAAAAATGCACCTACCCTACTGAAACGGTTATAAACGATTAGAAACGGATAAGTCTAATGCATTGATTTACCGCCATTTTAATATAAAACAAAAGGCAAAAAAGTAACATACTTCTGGATATATAATAAAAACAACTAGTTCAGAAGATCAATAAGGAAACATTAAAAAACTTGATGAAATCAATGTGTCTTCCAAAGTAAATATTGATATTCGTGATATTTTGAATTTAAATTAAAATTCTGCC
>CANHIS010000132.1 GCA_947460255.1 Bacteroidota bacterium | reverse complement strand
TCCTTCGTGACTCCACCCGGGTGGCGACCTACATGATGGGCAGGGAGAACACCGGGGGTCCCCAGGATCTCCTTGCGCGGGCGGTCGGGCTCAATAATGCGCACAGCCTGACTCACGACGTGAAGAAGCCGAACGGATGGCGTAACCTTGGGACCTACAACCGTTTTCAGACCGAGGAATTCGGGCGTTTCATCCAGAAGCTCAAGGACACCCGCGAGCCTAGTGGAAACGGCAGCCTTCTCGACAACACCTTTGCGATGCACGGGTCGGCTTCGAGCAGTTTCCACCTTTCGCGGAACTACCCGATCATCTCCGCGGGCGGCAGGAACCTCGGCTTCGAGAACGGCCGCTACCTGAAGTTCGCAAAAGGAGACGAGAGCAATCAGGCGTATGCTGGAATCGATGATGACTCAGGCTGGCGAAGTGATCCTGATCATCATGAACTGCCGCTCGCCCATCTTTTTGTGACTATCCTGAAACGGATGGGTATCGAGACTGACGAGTTCGCCGGATTCAAGGGTGGTCTTGGCGGGGTGTGAGTTGGTGAGATGGGGGCCGGGGTGATTCTCGAGAGACCCAGTTCCCTTGTGGTGGTTTTTCCGGGTCTGAGATTGGTTCTGAGCGACGGTGAGGCTCGATCCTTGAGATGCAGGTTCTGGTTTGGCCATCCCGGAGTGGGGAAGGCGACGATGGCTGGCGGCCGGGCAATGGTCCGACGGGGCTATACTGAGGCTGGTTGGTTCTGTGGTTGTGGCGGGTGATAGCGGATTCCCGCTTGGCTGAATCGGAGGGGACCCGTAGGTGTCTGGTAATCCTAGCGTTCCATGTCTCCCTGCTTTCCCGCCTGCCAGTCGGCCAATCGATTTGCCCGCCTCGTCCACCATGTTTGCCTTTGGCTGGTGGTGGTGGTCTCAGCGGGAGTGATCCATCCGGTGAGGGCGGGGTTTGAAACCCGGTTGTTGGCATTGAGTGGACTGCCGGCCGGGACTTCGCCGCAATTCTCTTCGGATCAAATGACTTACACGGCGAGTGTGGATCTTCCGTTTCTGCCGCTGACGCCGCTGGCGATGGATCCGGAGGCTGCGGTTGAGGTGCGCGTCAATGGTGGCGCATTCATGCGGGTGGCGGCAGGGGCGCCACTTTCTGCCGCGGACAATTATCTGGCAGCCCTGCGGGCCGACGGGCGCATTGTGCAATGGGGGACCAACAACTTCGATGGGACCGTGATCCCGCCGTCCAACCTGACTGACGTGGTGTCGGTGGCGAGTGGGTACGCATTCAATCTGGCGCTGCGCAAAAGCGGCACTGTGCGGGCGTGGGGCGCGCCTGGCGTCAGCTTTCTGGGATCGATCGCCGCTCAAACGGGAGTCGCTGCCATATTCGCGACGACCTACCATACGCACATCGTCAAGAGTGACGGTTCACTGATGACGTGGGGAGGGATTCCGTTACCTGCCGGAGGTGTTTCCCGGGTGGTGTCCGTCTGCCAGAACCACAGTCTCACGGTGGCGGCGAGGAGCGATGGTAGTGTGGTCGCCTGGGATCAAAACGGCTTTGCTCCGTCGGTGGTTCCGGCTGGGCTGTCGGATGTCACGATGGTGGCTTGCAGTGAGCTCAACGTGGCCGCCCTGCGGAGCGACGGAACGGTGAGGGTGTGGTCGCTCCAGCCGGGCGGTTATGGAGCGGTGGTTCCGCCGGTTGGACTGAAAGACATCGTTTCGATCTGCGGGAGCGGAAGTTGTTTTCTGGCACTGGGCCGGGATGGAAAAGTGACGGCGATTGGCACAGGCCCGGGGACACGGGTGCCTGCCGGACTGGAGAAGGTGACGGCGATTGCTGCCCCCGGGTACTGCGCAGCGCTCAAGAGCGACGGGACGCTTGTCACGTGGGGCCGTGTTCCAACCGACAACCTGCCGCCGCCTCAAGGCAGTCAGTTCGCAACCTCGCCGGCTACACTTCCAGTGAACCTTGGGATGGGACCGAATGTCGTGGAAGTCCGGGTGACGCCGCCGCCGGGCGGTCCCTCCCGCACCTATACGATTCAGGTCAATCGGACCGCGAATCCAGCGCTGCGCTGGCTTGCGCCGGACCGCGGTGAGCTAACGCCGTCGTTTTCGCCTGGCGTGACCAGTTATAGTATGTCTCTTCCGTTTGCGAGTGACGGGATCCGATTCCTGCCGATCACGCATGCGACCGGGACGACCGTGCAGTGGAATGGATCACCCATCGCGGCGGATGTTCAGTCGGCGTTGCTGCCACTGGTACCGGGCGCGAATGATTTTGTCTTCCGTACGCTCACAGAGGATGGGACAGCATCTCGGGAGTATCGGGTGAGGATCAATCGTGAACCACCTGCCACCTCGCGAACCCTGCGTTTTCTAGCTGATGATCGCGGACCGCTGACGCCGGCGTTTTCTCCGGGCCATCTGACGTACAGCCATGCTGTTCCTGTCCGGCAGCCGACGTTGCGAGTCTGGCCCAAGGTGGGAGCGGTGTCTGCAAAGGTCGAGGTCAGAGTGAACGGAGGGCCGTACACCCGTGTGTCATCGGGAAATGCTTCTGCGGTTGCTGCGGTGATTCAGGAGGACGGGATGCCGATCTGGTGGGACCCAACCGAACTGACGCGAACGGTCACGGCGGGCGATCCGGTTGTTCCCTGCGGCGGAATCAGCACAAGTGAGGGAGGGGTTTTTGCGATCCGGACGGACGGGACGGTGCTGAGTCGCAACCCGTCCGGAGGCAAGTATTCTGCGGGACTCAGTGGAGTGGTGGAGCTTACGGAGGTGCATCCGGTCAATGGAAATCCCCAAATCACCGTGGCCTTGATGGGATCGGGAACCGTCCAAGCGTGGGAAACGGCGACCGATCGGCCGGTCAGTGTCTTTCCTGGCGAAACGCAGATTGTCACCGTTGCCGGTGGCCGGTACCTGACGGCGGTGCGCCGGGACGGGACGCTTGCCATTTGGTCGCCCCCTGCGGACCCATATCCGCTGATGCCGCTCAACCCGGCGCCGACCAACCTTGTGAGCTGCAGTGCTGCGACGCCGGCCTCGGTGCTGCGGAGCGACGGCACGCGCATTGCGTGGGGACCTGGCAGCTTCGAGCCGGTGTACACGATCGGCGGGGTGGCGGGCGTCGTTCCCGGGCACGGTTTCGATAATTTTCACATCCGGCAGGATGGTCGGCTGGGAGTTCTGCAGGGGAATCTGCCCCAATTGGAGTTCTCCGTGAACCTTCGCGACGTGCTTTTTGCCAGATCCCATTACTGGCTGAACCAGGCGGTTCGGTCCGACGGCGAAGTCATCGTGTGGGCATACGCCAATGGCAACCTTGATGGGAGCGGGGTGCCTGCGGGGCTGAAGGCCCGGGCGCATCCTGAATCGGTTGTCGTGCCGCTGCAACTTGGAGACAATCTTGTCGAGGTGCGGGTGACTGCGGAAGATGGGACGCACTCGGCGTACACCATCAGCGTTCCCCGCATTGCCAACCTTGATCTGGCTACTTTGAGCCTGAATGGCGGGGAGTTTCCGATCAATTTCGGCGCGGGCGCAACGACGTTCACGCTTGATGTTCCGTCGGGTCGGGAAAGCCTGACATTCCAAGCCAGCCTTCAGGACGCGACCGAGACCATGATGTTGAATGGCGTGCCGCTGCTGCCGGGCGTGAGCAGTCCCGTGGCGCTAGTTCCGGGACTCAATAACATCACGCTGGTGGTGACTGATCAGAACCAGTCATCTTTCCGCACGTATACCTTCGCCGTGACCCGTCTGCCTGTCAGGGCGGATCTGGCATCGATGGCCACTTCGGCGGGAGCGATGACTCCGGGTTTTTCTCCTGATATTCTTCAGTACGAATTGACCACGACCCGTCCCGAGTTGGTCGTCTGGCCGACCGTGAATGGGGTGGAATTGGAAGCGCGCACGGGGCAAGGGGCGGCGTGGCGGAAGCTGTCCCGTGGCAACCAAGTGGTCAGAAGCCCATTCGTGTGGGTGACTCCCGCCGGCACCGTCTCGGGCCTTGCTTCTGGAGGGGCGCTTACCGCCCCTGCCGGACTGAGTGATGTCATCTCGATTGCGGCTGGTGACGCCCATATCACGGCATTGCGCGGTGAGGGCACGGTGGTTTCGTGGGGGGTTGGAGCTGGCGCGCAGGCACCGGCGGGCCTCGTCGGGATCCGCGCCATTGCGGCGGCAGGGCAATACACCCTTGCTCTCAGAGCCGACGGCACGGTGACTGGCTGGGGCGACAACAGCCACGGGCAGCTGACATTTCCAGCCGCGCTGAACGGTGTCATCGCCTTCAGCGCGCAAGGAGGTCCCGCGCCGTGGGTGCTGGCTCTGCGCCGCGACGGCACCGTGTTGGCGTGGGGCGCGGGCAGGCCCGGATCGCTGGCCGTTCCGCCGGGCCTGAAGGGCGTGGTTGCGATCAGCGGAATGGATAGTGCACCCACTGGGATTACGCCGTCTTACCCTCGCGCGGTGGCGTTGCTTGGCACGGGCCGCGTGTTGTTCTGGAACGTGCTGACGGGAGTGCTCGAACCGGAGCTTTCGCAGTTGCATGACATCGTGTCGGTTTCCGGAAACTTCGCGCTGCGGCGCGACGGATCTTTGGTCGAGCTGACGCAGGGTCTTTTGGTGACCTCGGTGCGAGCTGCTGCCCTTGAGGGTGGAATGGCGATCAAAGAGGATGGCTCGCTTTGGAGCGTTTCTGGTTCCTTTGACGCACAGCAAGTCGCAGGGGCAGTGGTTGAGGTTCGGCCGTCGTGGCTGGCGACCGACCTTTTGGCAGGCAGCAGTAATTCCATTGAGCTGCGGGCCAGCGACGGGGGCGTGCAGAAAGTCACCCGGCTGGAGGTAACCCGTAAGCCCCGGACCGATCTGCGCTCGCTCGCGGTGGACGGTCCGCTGCTGATGCCGGCATTCGATCGATCTGTCAGGAGTTATGCGCTCGGGACGCACGCAGACTCGAGCCTGCGCATCCGGCCGGCTCCGGCCAATGCGAATTCGGTTGTGGAAGCAAGGTCGAACGGAGGAGAGTGGAAGCGGGTTGCCTCGGCTGAAGTGATCGTCGGAAGGGATGCCGGCGTTGCCTATGGGCAGCCGATTGTGGTTCGTGATGATGGTAAGATTGGTTCGTGGCATCCCAATTTCTCGGAGGCGGTGGATTCTGCGGGCTTGTTCAGCCGCAGGGCTATTTCTGCGGCGCATGGAGGAGAGGTGGCAATGGTGTTGCTAGACGATGGCAATGTCTTCGCCAGGAATGCCATTTCGACTTTGCTTCCGGAGATGACTGCGCCGTCGGATGTGCGTGACCTTGTTGCCATTGCTGTGGGCGAGCGACACGCGGTTTCTCTTGGTGAGGACGGACGCATCCGGGTATGGGGTGCGAGCGAGGATGGAAAACTTGTGATACCCGCCGGGTTGCCGGTGGCAACGCAGGTCCGGGCTGGTAGGAATCACAGCCTTGCGCTCCTGGCCGATGGTACGGTGGCTGCCTGGGGAAAGAATGATGCGGGCCAATGTTCAGTGCCAAGTGGCCTCAGTGAGGTGGTTGCAATTGCTGCCGGGCACACTCACAGCATGGCGCTGCGGCGCAACGGCACGGTGGTGGTCTGGGGTGTCCTTGGGGACGGTTCGACCGCCGCTCCTGCGGGATTGCGGAACGTGGTGCTCATCGCGGCTGATGAGAAGGCCTGTGTGGCTGTTACCGCAGACGGCACGGGGACGCGCTGGGGTGATGCAGGCAACGCCTACGGCGCTGGAGCCACTCCGTGGCAATGGACGGGAGTCACGAGCCTGACCACTGGATACAGTCCGGTGCTTGCCTCCATGTCCAGCAACTCGGTGCGCAACTGGCAGGGGGACTCCTATTTCGTCCCGCTTGGTGACGCGGGGCCGGAGGCGTTGAAGCCAGCGGTGGTCTCGCTCCCCCTGCAATCGGGGCCAAACACCGTCGAGGTGCGGGTGACCGACCCGCGGGGTGGTGACAGCAGTGTGACCACGCTTACCGTCACTCGCACCGCCAATCCGGAATTGGCCAGCTTGAAACCCGAGGGATTGTCGCTAACCCCGGCCTTTGATCCGGAGGTCAGTGCGTATGCGGCCGAGGTGGCGGCTGGTACCGATTCGCTGACGTTGCGTTTTGCTCCCAGGGAATCCGATGCGACTGTAAGGATTGACGGTGCGCCGGTCACCGACGGAAACGCTGTTGTGCCGATCCCACGTGGTCCCGCGACGTCGATTATCGTGACGGTTACCTCCGCCGACGGAACCGCCACCAAGGCCTATCAACTGAACATCGCTCGTGCGGCCGCCTCGTCGGTAGCGGGTCTCGGGCTGCTGACCACAGCGATCGGCTCCCTCTCGCCGGGGTTCGATCCAGAGGTTAGGCTCTACCAGCAGGAATATCGCTTTGCCCAGGCTGCGGTGCGCGCCGTTCCTCTAGGCACGGCATCACGCATGGAGGTCAGGCTGAATGGCGGTCCATGGCAGGATCTGCACCATGGCCAGCGGCTGGCCCAGACGCAGATTGGTTCGCTGATCATGGGAACGGGGGGCGTGCCTGTCAGCTGGACCCACGGGGTTGCGGCGTATGCGCCAGTCCCGGACGGCTTGAGCGAAGCGGCTTCGATCGCCGGATACAACAAACACATGCTCGCGCTCCGGCCCGACGGTACCGTGGTGGCATGGGGCGACAACTCGCGGGGCCAGGTGACGGTGCCGGCCGGGCTGAAGGACGTCATTGCTGTCGCGGCCGGAAGCTTCCATTCCATGGCGCTTCGCGAGAACGGGCAAGTGGTAGTCTGGGGATCCGGTGAGGCTGGCCTGAGGGACGTTCCGGCAGGATTGAACGATGTCACCGCCATCGCCGCGGGGCAACGCCATTGCCTCGCGCTGCGCCGGAACGGGACCGTGGTCACCTGGGGCGACACCTCACTGGGACTCGCTGTTCCGGCCGGACTCAGCGGGATCACCGCCATCGCTGCAGTCAACCAGTTCTCCTCGGCGTTGAGGCCCGATGGCCGTGTCATCAGTTGGGGACAGGCCGCCCCGAGCTGGCCATCGCTGAACGCGCCGGCGCTACTGGACCCGTGGGGGGTCGGCGTGGTGGGAGCGACCGGGTTAGTCACTGCGACAAGTCCCCCTGGCGGCTCCTCCGCCACGATCCCCTCGGACCTTGGAGACGTCGTCTCATTGCTGGGGAACCGATCGGTCGGGATGGCGGTTAAACCCGATGGCACCGTCAGAACCTGGGCCTCCTATGCTACCGCTCCTCCGGCGGGAACCCGGGGTGACACCCGTCCGCTCTTCCTGCCATTCCCTCTCAAACATGGCGTCAACACTGCCGAGGCCCGAGTGACCGCCGAGGATGGGGTCACCCAGTCGGTCTATCAGGTCAACATCAACCGGCCTCCAAACACCGATCTATCGGTCCTGCGGCTTTCCAATGCTACGTTCACGCCGGCCTATCAGCCTGGAGTCACCCAGTATGCGGCCTCCGTGCCGTCATCACAGACGTCGACCGAGCTGACGGCCAGCGCGTCCGACAGCACCTCGGTGGTTTCGGTGAATGGTGTCGTTTCACCGACGGGGAGGACGGTGATTCCCCTCGTCGTGGGCGTGAATACTGTGAACATCGATGTGGCGGCTTCCGACGGCGTGACCATGCAGCGGTACACACTTGTCATTACCCGGCAACCTTCACTCGCCTCCCTGAACCTCCATGGGCTAGGCACCAGTGGGGGCGGGGTGATGAACGTGTTTGCGCCTGGCCTCTACGAGTACACCGCCACCGCTCCGGTCGGCGAGTTCCAGTTCTGGCCTCGACCCGCCAATGCGGGGGCTGGACTATCATTTCGTCACAACGGCGGAGTCTGGCGATCGCTGAATGGCACAGGGAGGCCGCCGGCTGCCGGAAGCAGTTCGTTTGTTATCGCACTCCGGACCAATGGCACTCCTGTTGCTTGGAGTTCGACACTGAACACACTGCAGACAACCGCGGCTGGGCTGAGCAACATCGTGGCTGTGGCCGCGGGCTCGAATCACGCCATGGCACTAAGTTCCTCGGGCAGGGTGGTTGTCTGGGGCTCGACGGACGCGACTCTGCAACCATCGGCCTCGCTCGCGGAGATGACGGCGATCGCATCCGGCCGGAACCACTGCCTTGCCCTTGGGCTGACCGGGACGGTTGCAGCGTGGGGTTCCAACTCCAATCAGCAAACCAGTGTTCCTGCTGCGCTGCCTCCGATCATGGCCATTGCGGGCGGCGGCACGCATAGCCTTGCGTTATCCCGGGACGGCCGGGTGTTTTCGTGGGGGGCGATGGCCCAGAGTACAGTGCCTGCCGGTCTCCCGCCGGTGGTTGCGCTAGCGGCTGGCGATGATTTTTCTGTGGCGTTGAAGAACGACGGAACCGTCGTCGCCTGGGGCGTCAACACCAATGGGCAGCGGACGCCTCCGGCGGGGCTTGCCAATGTGGTGCAGATTGCGTGCGGCGGGAGGCATGTGCTGGCCCTGCGCAGCAATGGCACGGTGGTGGCCTGGGGCGACAATGGTGCAGGTCAGTCGACCGTGCCAGCCGGTCTGAGTGATGTGGTGGCAGTCAATGCCGGTGGCAGCTTCAGCCTTGCGGTGAAGCGGGACGGGCGACTGGTGGTTTGGGGTACATCCTCGGCTGGGCAGCGGAATATTCCCGCCGATCTGATCATGCCGTCTGCGGCGTCGGTCGCCATGGTGCCGCCTCTTCCCGGAGCTGGCACCACCGAGTTCAAGATCGCTTCGGCTGATGGGTTG
>CANHIS010000131.1 GCA_947460255.1 Bacteroidota bacterium | reverse complement strand
CTCATCGCGATTATTTTGGTGGTCCTGATCATCTTCCTGTTTTTCCGCGATTGGGTGATTGCTTTTCGACCACTCATCGATATTCCGGTGTCGCTCATCGGTGCGTTTTTCATCATGTATTTGATGGGCTATTCGATCAACGTGCTTACCCTGTTGGCGATCGTGCTGGCAACCGGTTTGGTAGTGGATGATGGCATTGTGGTAACGGAGAACATCTTCCGCAAAACCGAAGAGGGCATGTCGCCCATGGAAGCTGCGATCAAAGGCTCGAACGAGATTTTCTTCGCCGTGATTTCCACCTCCGTTACCTTGATTGCGGTGTTTATGCCGGTGATTTTCCTCGATGGTTTCGTTGGTCGCTTGTTCCGCGAATTCGGTGTGGTGTTGGCTGGTGCAGTTGCGATTTCGGCCTTTGTGTCGCTCACCCTCACACCGATGCTCAATGCCTATTTGGTGAAGAAAAACAAGAAGAAAACCCGATTCTACGAAGCCACCGAGCCCTTTTTCCAGCGCCTCGATTTGGGCTACCGAAATTTGCTGGAGAAATTCATGCAGAAACGCATACGCGCCCTGTATATCCTTGCTGGTTCGGTTGCCTTGTTGGTTTTCCTCTATCCGAAATTACAAACCGAATTGTCGCCATTGGAAGACCGCAGCTGGCTTCGCCTTCAGGTTACAGCGCCCGAAGGTGCATCGTACGAATACACCGACAATTACCTGCTCCGTGTAACCGATTTTGTAACCGATTCGGTGCCCGAAACCAAGGTATTGCTCACCGTTACAGCACCCGGTTTTAATGGTTCTGGAGCCGTTAACACGGGATTTGTGCGCATGGTATTGAACGATCCATCCGAACGGAAAAGGTCGCAGCAGCAAATTGCGCAATACATGCAGAAATCGCTCGGAAGATTTCCCGAAGCCCGTGCATTTGTGATTCAACAGCAAACCATTTCGGCAGGAGGTTTTGGTGGCCAGCCGATACAGTTCGTGATTCAAGCGCCCGATTTCGAAGCCTTGAAGAATGTGCTGCCGAAATTTGTGGATGAAGCCAACAAGACCGGTGTTTTTCAAGGATTGGATGCGAATTTAAAGTTCAACAAACCCGAACTGAGCGTATCGATCGACAGGAACCAAGCGGCAGTGTTGGGCATTTCGGTGCAGGACATTGCGCAAACCCTTCAGTTGGCATACAGTGGTGGGCGTTTGGCGTATTTCACGATGGATGGGAAGCAGTATCAAGTGATTGGGCAGGCGAACCGCATCAACCGCGACGATCCCACCGATTTGAAGACCTTGCAGATCCGCACCGCATCGGGCGATTTGGTTCCATTGGAGCAGGTGGTAAAGGTGGAAGAAGTGAGCAGTCCGCCCCAGCTTTTCCACTACAACCGATACCAGAGTGCGACCATATCTTCCGGGCTTGCCCCGGGCAAAACCATTGGCGACGGCATAAAAACCATGAAAGAAGTGGCTTCGAAAGTGCTCGACGATTCGTTCTCGACCACCACCACTGGGGCATCGAGAGATTTCGAGGAGAGTTCGTCGAACATCCTGTTTGCGTTTCTGCTCGCCTTGTTGCTCATTTATTTGGTGTTGGCGGCACAGTTCGAAAGCTTCAGAGATCCATTGATTATCATGATTACCGTTCCGCTTGCTTTGGCGGGTGCGGTGTTTAGCCTGTGGTACTTCAACCAAACGAGCAATATCTTTAGTCAGATCGGGATTATCATGTTGATTGGTTTGGTAACCAAAAACGGCATCTTGATCGTGGAATTTGCGAACCAGCTGCAGGAAAAAGGCCTTCCGAAAGCCGAAGCCATCATCGATGCTGCACAGGCGCGTTTGCGGCCTATTTTAATGACCACCTTGGCCACTGCGCTGGGTGCCTTGCCGATTGCCTTGGCCTTGGGCGCAGGGTCGGTAAGCCGCATGGGGATGGGCATTGCGATTATTGGCGGTTTGCTGTTTTCGTTGATCTTGACCCTGTTTGTGATCCCTGCATTTTATACCATGATATCTTCTAAAAAAGTGAAGCATGAACAAGTTGATTAGTCTATTATTTTTTATGCTGAGTGCCGTTTTGAGCAACCTGTTTGCACAGGAGATGCTTACGGCAGAAGCGGCAGTGGAGGCAGTTTTGAAGAATGGCTATGGCATCCGCATCGCCGAGCAGCAGTGGGAAGCATTGAAGACCGATGCCACCCGAGGAAATGCTGGCCAATTGCCATCGGTGGGTGTTTCGGCAGGTGGAAATTTGCAATCGACCAACATCAACCAGGAGTTTTCGAACGGTACCGTGATTGTGCGCAATGGAGTAGGGGCGAGCACATTGAATGCGGGCCTCAATGCCTCGTGGATGCTGTTTAACGGCAAGCGGATGTTTGTAACCTACGACCGTTTGAAAATGGCCGCCGCGGGTGGAGAACTGCTGTGGAAGCAGGAAGTGGAAGCATCCATTCGGGAAGCCTTGGAAGTGTATTATACCTTGGTGCAGCTCAACATGGAAATCAAGGCGAGAAATTCGGCTTTGGTGCTCACCAACGAGCAACTGTTGATTGCAGAGCGGCGGTTTAGCCTGGGTTCGGGCGACAAGCAGGCGGTGCTCCAGTCGAAGATTGCCCGCAACGACATCCAATCGGCCATTTTGCAGCAGAAGCAGCAATCGGATGCCTTGAAGATTACCCTTAACCGTTTGATGGGGCGTGAAGTGAACATGGAGTTTGCCGTGCCCGATTTGGTGGAGCACCGCAACGATCTCAACCTGGCGGCTTTGCAGTTGGAGTTAGACAAGCAGAACATCCGTTTGGCCTTGCAGCGCAATGTGGTGGCGCAGCAGCAGTTTGGTGTGCAGGAAGCCAAAGCCGATCTGCTGCCTACCTTGCAGCTCAATACCGCCTATGGCTTGAACCGGAACCAGAGTGAGGGCGGATTTTCGTTGTACAACTTTAGTCAGGGCCCATCGGCGGGCTTGGCCTTGAACTGGAACCTGTTTAATGGAGGCGCGGTGAAGCGCAATGTAGCGCAGCGGCAGATCGTGTTGCAGCAGGCGCAATTGCAGCAGGCGCAGATACAGTTGGAAGTGCAGGGCGAGTTGTTTACGGCGTGGAGGAACCTCGAAAGTTGGAAGCAGCGCCAAGTTTTAGAAGACGAGAATTTGCAAGCTGCTGAGGAGAGTTTCACTTTGGCGCAGGAGCGGTTTAAGTTGGGGATAGCGGCTTTGTTGGAGGTGAAAGATGCGCAGCGATCGTTCGACGAGGCGATATCGCGATCGGCAGGGGCGAAAGTGCAGCGCAAGTTGGCCGAAATTGCGTTGTTGCAGGTAAGTGGGCGGTTACAAACCAAATAACCTATAAATTGAACACTTTGGTTATTAACGATTTGCAACAAAAACACATCTTTTTTCACATAAAAGTTTGGATGATTTAATTTAGAAAGTATATTTGCAGCCCGATTCACCAAGGTGATCGCGAAGGGAGTTTAGCTCAGCTGGTTCAGAGCATCTGCCTTACAAGCAGAGGGTCACTGGTTCGAACCCAGTAATTCCCACAGAATAAAAAAAGCCTCTCCGTTGGAGGGGCTTTTTTTATGCCCTTTTGGGTTCTAGTTCTAATTTTTTGGAAGATTATGTAGTTTTTGGACGTGGTGGGCTATATTAGCAGGCTGAAAATGGGAATTCAATAAACAATTGTATTTATTGATAAACTTTGCTCCAAAACATCAGTCATTATATAACGACCTAAAGAAATCATGCTTCAATTGGCTATAATCATAATTGATTATTGTTTTACAGAGTTACAGCCGACACCGTAAAATAATATGCCTTTGAATTTTATCGATTTGTTTGTTGGAGCAATAGCTTTATCTGTAGGATTGATTCTTGGAGGCTTAATACCCATAACAAATGTTGAAGTTTACAATGACGCCTTTGAAACGATTTTCGATTTTGATAATTTCTTTGAAAGAATTATAAAACACGATAAATATGCTTAATTATTATTATTCAGATAGAATAGTTGATTTCATTCAAAAATTGCCTGAGACGATTATTGGAGAAATTTCAGTAAATGGTAGATTGGGACATATAAATACTGAGTTATATGCTTGGGAGTTTCAAATAAGCATACTAAAAAAAATTCTTGAAAAGTACGAAGGACATATATTCTTTGAGTTTTCTATCCCAAGAATGGGCAAAAGGGTTGATTGTTTACTTATAATTAAAAATATTGTTTTTGTTATTGAGTTCAAAGTTGGGGAAAAAGAATTTTTAAATTCAAATCTTGAACAAGTTTGGGATTACGCTTTAGATTTAAAGAATTTTCATAAACCCAGTCACAATCTATTACTTGTCCCTATTTTAGTTGCCACGAGAGCTAAAATAAAGCAAATTGAAATAATTTCATCCAGCCATAATGATAACCTTATAAACCCAATAAGAACCAATGCAGAAAACCTAGGAAATACCATCAATGAAATTCTGACATTTTTTGAAGAAGGGGATTATATACATGTTGGTGATTATGTTACTGGTAGTTATTCACCAACACCTACTATCATTGAAGCCGCTATAAAGTTATATAACAATCATAATGTAGAAGAAATTACTAGAAATGATGCAGATGCAATTAATCTAAGTATTACAACAGATTATATTTCTGAAAGTATTGAATACGCCAAAAATAAATCTAAAAAAATTATTTGTTTTGTTACAGGAGTTCCTGGTGCTGGCAAAACACTTGTTGGATTAAAAGTGGCAACAGAGCACTTAGACAAAGAAAAAGGAAATACAAGTGTTTTCTTATCAGGAAACAAACCTTTAGTTGATATATTGCAAGAAGCCCTAACAAGAGACAGAGTTATTCAGGAAAAACTAATAGGCAATAAAATAACAAAGAAACAAGCAAAAGAAAGTGTAAAAACCTTCATACAAATTATACATCATTATCGAGATGAATATTTAAGGGATCCTAAAGCACCATTTGATCACGTTGCAATCTTTGATGAAGCTCAAAGGGCTTGGACAAAAGAGCAAACAGTGAAATTCATGCAACAAAAGAAGGGAATTGCCAATTTTCAATATTCTGAACCTGAATTTTTAATTTCTTGTTTAAATAGGCATCAGGATTGGGCTGTTGTTATTTGTTTGGTTGGAGGTGGTCAAGAGATCAATACTGGAGAAGCGGGTATTTCTGAATGGTTGGCAGCAATTAATAATAAATTTTCAGAATGGGAAACAAGAATTTCTCCAAACCTCTTCGATTCTGAATATAACGCACAAGCCGCAATTGAAAGTTTAAGAAGAAAAAGTACTGTTGTGTTTAATGATAGTCTTCATCTAGCCGTTTCAATGCGATCTTATAGGGCAGAATATTTGTCAAAATTGGTTAAGGAAATTCTGGATATAGATGAAAATGCATTAGAAACTTTCAAGAAAATACAAGATAAATATCCAATAGTTTTAACCAGAGATATTGAAAAAGCAAAGATGTGGCTTAAAGAAAAAGCTAGAGGTAGTGAAAGATATGGTATAGTCGTTTCTTCGCAAGCTTATCGATTAAAACCGTTAGCAATTGATGTAAAATCACAGATAAATCATGTTAATTGGTTTTTGGATGGTAAAGATGATATACGTTCATCTTATTTCTTGGAAGACGTAGCTACTGAGTTTCAAGTACAAGGCTTAGAGCTTGATTGGGCATGTGTAACCTGGGATGCTGATTTAAGATTCGATGAATACGGTTGGAAAACTTATTCTTTTGTTGGAAATAAGTGGCAAAATATTCACAAAGAAGTACGTAAGAAATACCTAATCAATGCATACAGAGTTTTACTTACAAGAGCTAGGCAAGGTATGGTCATTGTTGTTCCAGAGGGAAATTTGGAAGACCATACTAGACAGCCTGAAATTTACAACTCTACTTACAATTATCTTAAGAGCATTGGATTAAATACAATATAAAAATTTAAACCAACTACTGGAAAACTGATTCAAACCTTCAAGAGATGATACCCCAACACAATTTAACCATTAAATAGGAATGAAAAATATAAAACTTGTATCGCGCTCTAGTGAAAGCTTTAGTAAAGTAAGTCATAAATGCATGCCAGGGTTAAGAATTGTGAAACAAGGCCTAAGAATTGAGGAAAACTCGAAGATAGGATTTGGTGTTAAGCCAAATTTGAATGGAGATTCAACACTTTTGAAAGCATCTAGTGCGACAAATTTTAAGTATCAAATTGTTGGTTTTAGAGGAAATTCTTCTGATATATATGCGATAAACAATATTGAAACAAAGTGCAGAGTTGATGATCGTTTAGAAGAATTAAAAAAACTTGGAGGAGAATTGAAATTCATTTCTTTAGAGAATGAAATTTTCATGAATAATTTAATCCTCAGCGACAGTTTGATGCCTAATATTCTTGCCGAAGTAATTAAGCAATTTTACACTAGTGGTTTGAGCACGATCAGTTCCTTGTCAGAATTGATAAGTGCTCATAATCCGCTAGGATATGACACTCAGTTTTCACATCCATTTTACGAATACAAAATCAAAAGATTTTTGACAGATTTGGCCCTTGGGATGATACCATCAAAAGTTTGGGATGGCTCATATAATGCCATAGGAGGTCATCTGATAGGAAAAGAAGATGGTGGAACTTTATGTTACCATTTATATAACAGAAATCAATTTGAAGACTATCTTTTCCAAAATACCAAGCTAGAAACAGCCAGTAGTAACAGGCATGAGTTTGGTAAAGTAATTTTAGATGGTGAAAAATTATATTTTAAATTGAATCTTCAAATTAGGTTTATTTAAATGATAAAGCATTTTTTGATTGCTTACATTGTTTAGTATTTCTGTATGTCGATATCATTAACCCCAAAGAGATCTTAGAGATTTTTATTTTCAACTGTAAGTAAGGATTATGTGTAAAGGTCATTACAGTACCTTAAAATTTAGCAATGAACAGATTTAAGTTCTCCAGCTAACAGCAAAAATGCCATCGGTATATGATGGTAAACAGCTTCTGTGTGAAGGAGTAGTATTTATTCTTAGTGACTTTTTTATAAAAATTGTAAAATATTTTGTTTTTGCTAATGTTAGTGCTTATGTTTGGGGAATACGTCAGGTGCCATTTTTAGTAAATCTATAAACTATTTTCATTCGAGATTAGAAGATAGATTAATTTAATTGAAATTTGGCATCTCAAAAGTAATGTGTTTGCTTTTTTCCTGATACAACGTTAATTTACATTTTACTTTTAATCGGAAATTGTTAATGATGAAAAGATTACTGCTGTTAATGTTTTTATTTGCGGGGCAACTTGCTGGCCAAGCTGATAATATAGAGAAGATTAAAAGTATTGTTAACAAATGGTCAGATGCTCACAATGCTCGTGACTATGAAGCATTCAATACTCTTTTTGCTTCTAAACTGCTCTTCTACACAGTTGATCAAGATAAAAGTCGATGTATTGCTGCAAAGCGCAAAGCATTCGAGGTTTCGCCTAACTTCTATCAAGAAATTGTATCGCCTATTAAAATCACTTTTTACGAAAGTGGTACGATAAAATGTTCTTTCAGTAAGGAGGTTCACGCAAAGAAAACTAAAACTTATAGCTCATATTTATTACTCAAAGCAGAAAATGAAACCTATTTAATTATTGGTGAAAGTGATAATTTGACAGATTCTAATTTGAATTTTAAATTAAATTTAGGTAATCAATTAATTACCTCCAATGCTGAAAGCCAATCATTTTTCTCATTTCACTTTATTGCTATTGCATTTGGAGTTATCCTACTTATTATCCTGCTATTTATTATTTTTAAACCAACAAGAAGAGGCCGGTTTAATATGCTGCAATCAAATAATATTTCTACAGCTAACGTTTCCAATGATAGTTCATCAACTGAAAGAATTGGCTCATTTATTTCTAAAGTTTCGAGCAGCGCAGCTACACATAACACAAAACAATTACTTAATAAGACCTTTAACCAAACTAAAACATTTACAACTAAACTGTTTGATAGCGCTGATAACATTGATCGAATGTTATATGGAATAAGAATGAAATTATTTATTGCAGGTTGCTTTCTAGTTCTGTTTATTGCGCCTTTAGTAGACTATTTTATTGGCGAGGATGGTTGGATCACTTTTTTAATGACGTTAATATTCCTGCTTTTTATTTTAGTACTAGTTTTTTCCTTTATTGGTTCATGGCGCGATGATAATGGTAATGTTACCTGGGAAAGAACAAAAGCTAGACTTCGAACATATTATGCCATACTTAATGATACACTATCATCTACAAAAGCAAGTTCTCAAATAGAAATACTCTATAGGTTAGGTGTGTTTTTGTTTTTGGGAGGTGTGGCTTGGAGAGCTATACAAAATGTCTCTCTTTTAATTCGTAAAATTGCAGACATTTTTGGGGGAGCTCTGCAAATTTTAATTGAATTTGAAAAATTTACCAGTCAGTTTTTTTGGATTCCTATCACTTTGGGCGTTTCTATTCTTTTGTACCTATACAATAGTAATACTTTAATATTGTATAGAATTAAAAGCGAAATCCGTCAGTTTTTTGGAGTTGCACAAAATTCAAACTCCAAATACTCAACAGAAATTGTGTCGATTAATGCTACTATGGTAACGGATTTAGTAATCAATGCCAAAGAAGAAAGACATTTAACAGAGGTTATGGCCATGAGTAATTCAATGCTTTTTAATGACTTTGCTATGGCTTTACAAAACTGGAATCCAAGAGGAGCAACAACGGAATTTCATTATCAAGATAGATTGCT